>DAIRDI010000113.1:0-9227 GCA_036796235.1 Candidatus Competibacteraceae bacterium
TAAGGCGGGCGAAACTTAGAGCTTGGTTGGATGCCGAGCGGACGCGGATGTTTCAATCCGCGCCCGCCAATTAAGGCGGGCGAAACGGTAATTGGGTAGCAAATAGGGATGCGGCTGACCAACGTTTCAATCCGCGCCCGCCAATTAAGGCGGGCGAAACTTGGAGCCGGGGAAAGCTCGGCTCCAGCGCGCTCGCGTTTCAATCCGCGCCCGCCAATTAAGGCGGGCGAAACCGCGGATTGTAGACATAGGCCACGCCGCACTCTGTGTTTCAATCCGCGCCCGCCAATTAAGGCGGGCGAAACGTGCGAGTCAGGTATATCCGTCCGTTTTCTTCGCGTTTCAATCCGCGCCCGCCAATTAAGGCGGGCGAAACTCGCCTCCGGCGGTATCGCGGGCCGGGTCACCAGCTTTGTTTCAATCCGCGCCCGCCAATTAAGGCGGGCGAAACCACCCTGGCCGCCAATTTCGGGCCGGGCAACGAGTTTCAATCCGCGCCCGCCAATTAAGGCGGGCGAAACTAGAAGAACTTGACGATTACCGAGCATTGATTGGGTTTCAATCCGCGCCCGCCAATTAAGGCGGGCGAAACAATCATGAAACCGATGACAAAGAGAACCTGGATTCTGGTTTCAATCCGCGCCCGCCAATTAAGGCGGGCGAAACTATCGAACGGGCGCTGCATCTACCATATTCCGGTGTTTCAATCCGCGCCCGCCAATTAAGGCGGGCGAAACACATCGGCTCCAGTTGTTCGAGGCCATCCGGAAAGCGTTTCAATCCGCGCCCGCCAATGAAGGCGGGCGAAACCGTTGTCGGCGATGGCTATTCCAACCCCGCTTGGGAGTTTCAATCCGCGCCCGCCAATTAAGGCGGGCGAAACATGGCTGGCCGGCGACGATCTTGGCGACTTAATGTTTCAATCCGCGCCCGCCAATTAAGGCGGGCGAAACGTGCTGTTGCGGAGCGCGAAGAAGTCATGCTCGCGTTTCAATCCGCGCCCGCCAATTAAGGCGGGCGAAACGTCGGTCGGCACAATGACCATGTTCGAGGTGGTTGGTTTCAATCCGCGCCCGCCAATTAAGGCGGGCGAAACGGTATTATCGCAAATTATTGATTAAATACAAGTATTTTTGGCATTTTTCGGAACCTCCATCCGTGGTCGAAAAATATCCCGAAATCCGTGACACAAAAAAAGAAAAATCATTCGTCTTCAACCAATTACAAAATGCGCGAACCTCCCATGCTTCAGGCCGTCGCTTAGGGTTCGCGCAACAACCGCGCTCAAACAACCAAAGAGTCATTTTCAAAATCCACCGCTCGGAACACACCAAACTCCTTGATATGCTGCGCCAGCGGTTCCGTGAGTCGATAAAACCGCAAGTTATCCTCATTCAAATCAATTTCGGCCAGCAGTGACCGTTCCAGCGCCTCATACTGAGCCTGATTCACCCGGCACTCGAACACGGATTTTTGCACGCGCTGGCCATAGTTGAGACACACTCGCGCGACCCGCCGCAACCTGCGCCGGCCCGCCGCAGCCTCGGTGCGAACATCGTAACTGACTAAAATCATCATCTTGACAACCTCCTCCTGTACGCGCCGCCAGCGGCGAGCAACCCCTCAGCGAATCAAAAACGGCAAATAACCCTCCATGTCCCCTCGCAACACCCGAGCCAGCAACCGCGCCTGTACGTGAGGCAGCAGACCGACCGGCACCGGTTGTTGCAACAACGCATGACTGACCTCTTCCTGCTTCCGCTGCTGATACGCCGCCAGCACCGTTTTCCGGCCCGTCTCGGATAAATACACTGCCCCGCCGGGCCGCGCCTCGAAATCCCTCTCGGTCAACTGGCCACGGTTGATCAGCGTCAACGCCAGCCGATCCGCCAGCGGCCGAAACTCTTCCATCAAATCCAGCGCCAAGGCTGGTCGACCCGGCCGCACCGCATGGAGAAAACCCAATTGCGCATCCAACCCCACCCCCTCCACCGCGGATCGGCAATCGTGGACCAGAAGAGTATAGAGGAAAGAAATCAATGCGTTGAAACGATCCAGAGGCGGGCGGCGGCTGCGTCTTTCGAAGGAAAACACTTCACGCGCGTCGGGGCGGATCAAATGACGGATTGCCTCAAAATAAACCCGCGCGCCGTCGCCTTCCACGCCCCGCGCCTCGTCCAAAGTCGCCGCGCCAGGCAAGCGCCGGATATGCCCCGCCAGCAATCGCCCGCTTTGCCGCAATGCCTCACGGTCGGTGTCGTTGCCGCTATCGCGCGCTCCGCGCAACACGATTTGTCGCGCATTCCGCAGCTTGCCCGCCACGAAAGCCCGCGCCAGATCAAGCGCCTGTGTCGCCGCCGCTCGGTGTTGCGCCTGCCGCAACAGGATATTACCGCTCAGCGGACCCTCCAGCCGCGCCTTGAATCGACCGTGCCGATCCAGCAGCACCACGCCCCGTCCGTCGTCGGCGCAACGGTGGAACGTCGCCGGACTCACCATGATGTCGCCGAAGATCACCACGCTGCCCAGATGATGCAACGGCACCTGCAACCGCTTCTGGCGCTCGATCTCCACCACCAGCGTCTCCCCTTCCAGATGGAGATAGGCGCCTTGGGTCATCACATAAAGCGTATTCAAGAGGTGGCGCATGGTTCCTCCGCATCCTCTTCCGGATCGTAAAGCGTCTGCCGTAAAACGCGCAGACGGGCGGCGCCCGCAATCAGCTTCGGTTGGCAGAGGTCCAGCAGCGAGCATTCCTTGCACCGTTCGTCCGCTGCGGGCGGCGGCAGGCGCCCGCTGGCCAGCATCTCCCGAATCTTCGGCGCCATTTCCTCGACTGCGGCGCGTAACGCGGCGGTAATCACCACCTCCCGCCTTCGCCGGGAACTGTGGTGAAAAACCGCACCGCGCGGTACGGGTCGGCCCAGCATCTCTTCCAGGCACATCGCCTGCGCCGCCACTTGCAAGTCGTCGTGTTGCCGGGCGCGACGTGGGCCGTGCTTGTACTCCACGGGAAAGGGCGCGCCATCGGGCAGAAATTCCACCACATCCGCCCGGCCCACCAGGCCCAACCGCCGCGAGTACAGCGGCAAGGCCCGCTCGACGCGCACCTCGCCCTCAGCCCGGCTTTCCGGCGTATCCACCTGTTCGTGTACCGCTCGCCCGCGCAAGGTGTACACGTTCTCGTCCCATGCCTGTTCGACGTGGATCAAGGCGCACTGCCGCGGGCAATAGCTGTAGTGCTGGAGCGCTGAGATCGGTATCGCCTCGTCCAGTTCGTCATCCGGCGCGGTCATGGCGCTTTACCCGACCAGCCGTAGCAGGGAGACTCCATCGGGCAGCCCTGCCTCGTCCACCGTGACCGCGTAATCATCGAAAGTCCGAGGAGTACCGGCGGGATCGCGCAAGGTGACCGCAATCCGCTCGAACAGGCGGTGCGCGGGCGCGTTGCCCAGGGCCGTGGCGTGCTGGAACACGTACAGACCGCGCGTGGTCATCTGGCCACGGGCGGCGGAATGGTCGTGTTCGAACATGTTGCCCAGTGCTTCCCACAACAGCGTCAGGTCTCCGTCCGAGAAGCCGGTTTGCGCCGCCAGATGCGCCGAGATAAAGCCGTGCATCCGGTACAGGCCATAAGGCACGGTGAACTTGCGGCCCATCGTGCGATTGTCGCCCTGTTGGGCTTCGGCGTCTTTCTCGGTGGTGACCGCCATGCGGGTAATCGAATGTTCCGCCGGGGTAATCGGGTCCATGCTGCGGGCGAAAGTCATTTGCACCGGACCGCGCACTTGGCCGCAATTGATGCCGGTGGACATTACGGCTCCGAAGGTGCGCACGTCGTAGAAATTGCCGCACATCCACGTCCGCGCTTTTTCCACCTCGTCGCCGCTGCCTTTGCGCTTGCCGCTTTCGCCGGACAGCGCGAATCCCAATGCCTGGTAGGCCCGCTCGTGCTGCCGGTTCAACACTGCCTTCTCCTTGACGTAAATCTCGAACGGCGGTTGTTCGCCCTGCTTGAGTCCCACGTAGTTGCGCACCTTGCGCTTCAGACACACATCGGTGACCAGCCCATGGCCGGTTTGCGGGTCCATGCGCGGCATGTTGCCGGCGTCCGGGTCTCCGTTGGGGTTGCCGTCGATCACGTCGAACAGCAACACAAAGTCGTAACGGTTCTTGATCGAGTCAGTCATGGTCGGGCGCTCCCTGATCAATAGTTTGATTATCAGTGGATTTTTTCGGGAAAAAATCCTGTCGTTGATGGTAGTAACCGATGGCGAACCGTCCCTGATCGTCCAGATTCAGATGGGGCGGAAATTGGGTAACGGTTGCCAAAATCTGGCCGATCAGATTTTCCAGCCAGATCTTTTGCCCGGCAGTGAGTTTGTTCAGATGATGCGGCGCGAGCTTGTTGAGCAGATACGGAAAAGCGGTAACCGGCGTGGCCGAGGCCGCGCCGTAAAACCGGTCGCGGATGGTGGCGTTGAGGCCAGGGCTGGCCAGTTCCTGAGCGCGTTCCAGAACAGCGAACAAGCGGCCCAGTCGGTAGCCGATGTTGGGATTTTGTAGATCAAGCGACACGTCAACCTCCTGTTTAGCAGGACCAAATCGAGCGTTGCGAACCAGCGCGGCCTTGATCAAAGCCGCACGGGCATAATTGACCGCGCCCTGTTCGGCACGGATGCGTTGCAAGGCGGCAACCAGCAGGGTCTGCGGATAAGGCGTTCCAGCGAGAATCGCCCGTAGCGTTTCACCGGCCAGCAGCGGCGGGATGTTCTTGCTTTCGCCTTGGGCAGCAGTGGCTTTCAGCAAGCGCCAGAGCGGCAAGTATTCCGGGTCGTGGGGAGACCGGACGATGGCGAGATCATCGAAATGCTGGCGGATGTTCGCCGCCAGCTCGCGCACCGTGTTCACATTCCACAGCCGTACCGCCAACCGCGCATTGTTCGGCGCGAGGCCCAGCACGAAAAAGCGGGTCTCGTCCTCGTCCAGGGGGCGCACACCCGTTTTTGGCGCTTCGTACAACGCCTTGATCGCTTCTACCCCCCGCGCCGGATCGTCGGGGTCGGGTTGCAACCAGGTGGCGAACAGTTCCTCGGCGGGATCAGGCTTTTCGGCCCAGAACACGAAAGTATCCTCACCGACCAGCAATTTCTGACGGGAATCGGCGCGCAGCAGGTGATTGAGGGCGGTGGTGTAAGCGAACGCCGCGTATTCACCCACTGGGGCGTTTTGGCCCTGTTCCTTGCCGTGAGAGCAGGCGGCGGCGAAGTTGAAGGAGAAGAGATTGGCACCGCTGCTCTGTGCGTTGCGCACCCCCTTGATCGCCGGATGCAAGCGGGCGATGACATCCAGATTGCCGCTGACCAAACAGCGGTTGCGAGCGGTGGCGATATCTCGTTCAGCCGCCATGACTGCTTGCCGTACCGCTTCCCGCTGACAGATCAGTTGCAATTCACCGTCCAGACGGAAACTGAGCGACTCGGTGGTTTTGTTCAATTCCGGCCAGAGTGGATGGGTAAATACCCCGTTGAAATCACCCCGTTCCAGAAACGAAAGCACAGCCCGTACTCCCTCATCACCGATGGGAGCCGGAAAAGCATCACGGATCCGCTGAATGAACGCGCGGTGCGCTTCGCCGGTACGTTCTTGTTCCTTTTGCAGCTTGGCGGCATCCGATTTCGCGGCGCGCGTTTCACTCACCACGCCCAGCACGTAGCCCAAACCGTCCCATAACAGGTTGGCCGCCACTCCGGACGTGCGCTTGACTCCCTGCGGCACGACGAACAACCGCCCCTTGTCACGTTTACTGTTCCCGTCGCGCGTGTCCTCAATGTCCACGAAGCGCCCGTCCCGATCCAGCACGATGACGAACGGAATCGCCTTGCGCTCGAAGCCGGGTGGCGGCAATTTGCCCTGTGGCAATGTTGATTGGGTGGTCAAGGCTTGTTGCCGGCGGTAATAATCGCAAAGGGCGTGCAGGATCATCGGACGATTTCCTCGCTGTCCCAGGCCGGAACTCGCACCGTCCCATTGTCGAGTTGGGCGCGGAAGAAACACGGCGACGGCTCGGAACCGCGATATTCCAGGTCATAAAGCATCCAGCCCAGATCGCGGCTTTCGGCAATCGGCTCCGGCCACGGCCCAGCCGGGTCCACCCAGGCGAACGCCGCCGAGAATTCCCGGCAGCCCAGATAGGGTTGATTGAAACACTGGCCCTTCTCAGCGCGACGGCGGAACATGGCCGCGTATTTGGCGAGGGTATCGTCGGGACCGGCTTGATCGGTCAACTCGAATCGGGCATGGATCAGATAATCCACTTCGCGCAACAGCAACGCAGCTCGCTGTTGCCGATCTTCATCGGCGTACAAACCCAGCGCACCCTTGCCCCGATTCATCGCGGTTTTAACATTGTCCACCGAGATTACACTGGCGACTTCGTTACGCCGCACCGAGGCCCAGCGAATTGGCTCGAGTACGTCGATTCGTGTCACTCGCCAGACGATTTGCGGTTTCCACAAAATTGCCTCCAGCACGCCACGGGCGGCGGAGGGCGTCATCACGTCGTAGGAAACCCGCTCCACTTTCATCTCCGGGCGAGTGAAGCAGGCGTAATCGCCCCACACCCGCAGGCACACCGCATTGTCCAGCCTCATGTCGTCCTCCCATTCATACCATCAAATCATCGGGCGCATAGTTGACCGTCTGTTCCACCCGCAGCCCGATGTCCGGGTCGTAAAGCGGCGCAACCTGGGCATACACGCCGGGCCGCCGCTCCTCGATAGCTCCCTCGGCCAGCAAGCGTTGGTGAATCCGGCGCGGGATATTCACCACATAGCGCTGTAATTGGCGCAGCGTCTTCCGATCCAGGTCGTCACCGGTCCGCGCCAATCGCGCTAGCAAGCGTTCGCTGTCGCCATAACGCACGATCACCGGTGCTTGCATTTCCGGGATCAACTGAAACCGCTCGGCGGCGGTACGGAAACTGAATTCAAACCGGTTGTTGTTTTTCAACAGCGCCATGATGCCCTGACGATCCAGCCCTTCCGCACCCTTGCGCCAGTACAGACTTTGGAAGTATTCGGTAAACAAATCGGGCGCGAGCGGGTCGGGCGGTCGGCGCAACAGCAGTTGTCGGCCAGCGTCGCGCGTCTGGCGCAAATGACCGGCGGGCGGTTCGCTCGGCGGCACAAACACCACGACCCGTCCCAAATTGAACAAGCGCCCTTCACGATTGCAACGCCCCGCCGCCTGGGCGATGGAGTCCAACCCCGCCAACGCCCGATACACCACCGGAAAATCCAAATCCACGCCGGCCTCGACCAGTTGCGTGCTCACCACCCGCAGCGGTTCACCAACGGCCAGCCGTTCCTTAATCGCCGCGATGACCTCGGCCCGATGCTGGCCGCACATCAGGCCGGAGAGATGGATCGTTCCCGCTGGCAGCAAACCGTGCAGGAGGCGGGCGTCATCGCGCCGGTCCACGATACACAGTACGCCGGGATGGGTCGCCAGTTCAGCGGCGAGCGCTTCCCACGACGTCGGCGCGCGCAAGTCTTCAGGAAGCGTTACCTCCACGCGACGCAGCCGCTTGTGCAGTTCCCGTACCGCCACCGCGTCGCCCACGATCTCGCGCACGTCATCCAACCCATCGAATCGCCAGTCAAAACCGCGTTGCGAGGCCAACGCCGGCTGAGTCGCGGTGCAGAGCACGAAACTGACGCCGTAATGGCGGCTCAATTCGCGAATCGCGCCCAGAATCGGCATCAAAAAGTCCGGTGGGAGCAACTGCGCCTCGTCCAGGATCACCACGCTGTCGAGGATGTGGTGCAGCTTGCGAGTTCGACTGGGACGGGCGGCAAACAACGATTCGAAGAATTGGACGTTGGTGGTCACGATCAGCGACGCATCCCAGTTCTCGCAGGCCAGTCGGCTGTGCGGGGTTTCCTGTTCCGAATCGAGATTGCTGTGATGTTCGAGCACGGCATCATCGCCAAACACTTGGCGAAACACGTCCGCCGTCTGTTCGATGATGCTGGTGTAGGGAATGACGTAGAGGATGCGGCGCTTGCCGTGCTGCCGCGCGTGACGCAGGGCGAACGCCAGCGAAGCCAGGGTCTTGCCGCCGCCGGTGGGCACGGTCAGTGAAAACAGCCCCGGCGCTTGTTCCGCTGCATTCCGACAGCGTTCCAACACTACCGCCCGCATCCGGTTGACCGGCGTGTCGTCCGCTCGCGCCGCCAGCGCCGCCATGTGCGCGTCGAAACGCGGCTCCAATTCCGCCAACGCGGGATATTGGCCGCGCAGCGAGAACCTGTCCGGGTCCATGAACTGCTCGGTATCGAGGAAATCGGCATCCAACAGACAGGAAAACAGCAGCCGAATCCACAAAGCGTGATGGCGTTGACCGCCGGGATCGGAGGTCGGCGACGAGGCGTTGAGAATGTCGGCGGGCGGGGATTGCGCCAGCGTTTCGGCCAGCAGATCGGCTTGTTGCAGACGATGGGCGAGACTGGAGGCTGGCGCCGCAGCGCTTTGCCAGTCCGGCAGACCCGCATGATGCCCGGCGATCGGATAGGCGAGGATGCGGCCCAGTCCCTTCATGCGCTCCATCGCGTACAGCGCGCCCGCCGTGGAATGATCGACCCGACCCGGCGCGGTTTCGATGTGTGCGTCGTAGCCGGAAGCGCTGCGGATATAACGCTGAAAGGCGGGGCGGTACTTGCCAAGGTCGTGCCACAAGCCGGCCAGTTTTGCCCAGTCGTCGGCGGCGAACGCGGTGGCGAACGACTCGGCAAGCGTTGCTACGCCGCGCAAGTGGTCGTCGAGAAGATGCGGCAGCCATCGACCGTCGTCATCTTGCCGGACATGCGCGAGAAATGGGGTAGATTTGTCAGACATAAGGCGATTTCCGGAAATGATCATGCCTGGAAGTCTCTGGGTTACCCCTTTGGCAAAGGTGGTTTTCCTGGGAGCGCCGAACGATGCGCGGCGGGCGATTCCCCTCGCCGGGGAGGGGAGATTATTTTTCGGGTTGTGCTCCAGAGATGGATATGTAACTCATCAAAGCTCAAATAATCAATGGGTTGTGAATTTTCATATACACACGTCGAGAACACTACCCTCCCATCCCTCCCATGGGAACGGGGCCTTTATAATTGCTCGCGTATTTCGCTTTCCGTTGATAGGCTTTGCGACCTGCCACAAAAGTTAGGTTGACGCCTAACCCA
>DAIRDI010000114.1:0-9220 GCA_036796235.1 Candidatus Competibacteraceae bacterium
CCGGAGATCCCGATGGCTTGCGGGGTGGTCGAGAGACCACCCCATTCTTTTTTCAGCGGCGACCTCGGTCGTCGTCGCCATCCCCTCCGGGCTGGGCCGTGAACGGATTCCAGCCGACCGGGTCTCAAGCAAATCAATTAAGAAATTCAATAACGACTCCCGAATCTCGTCTTGAACGATCCTTCCGCGCCCATCGCGCCCGTTGTCTCCGCGCCCAAACCGGTCCGCCGGCGCAGCCTGGGGTGGGTAGCGCTGGAATTCCTGGGCTCCATGAACCTAGCCATCACGCTGCTGGTCGTGGTGGCTATCGCGTCGGTGATCGGCACGGTGTTGCAGCAGAACCAGCCCTATTCCGACTATGTGCTCAAGCTCGGGCCGTTCTGGTTCGAGGTGTTCCGCGGGCTGGGTCTGTACGATGTCTACGGCGCCGTCTGGTTCATCGGCATTCTGGCGTTTCTGATTCTGTCCACCAGCGTTTGTATTTACCGCAAGGCGCCGGTGGTTCTGCGGGAGATAAACCGGTTTCGCACCCAGGTGCAACTGCATTCGTTGCGCGGATTCCACCAGCGCGCCGAATGGCGCCTGCCGGAGCGCGATCCCAGCACGGCGCAGGCGGAGGTGACCGGGGTCCTGCGCGCCTGGCGTTACCGGTGGCGGGTCGAGGACCGGGGCGATCATCGGATCGTGGCGGCGATGAAGGGTCGGTTCAGCCGGCTGGGTTATCTGTGTACCCATGTCGCGGTGGTGGTGATCGGGGTGAGTGGTCTGCTGGACGGCAACCTGTGGCTGAAGATCAAGGAATGGCGCGGCGAGATCGTGGTCGAGACCCGCGACCTGATGGCGCGCGACATCCCACCGGCCAGCCGGCTGGCGCCCGGCGCGGCGCCGGCGTTTCGCGGCAACGTGATGCTGCCCGAGGGCAGCGCCGCCAATTTCGTGTTTCTGCGGGTGCGCGACGGTTTTCTGTTGCAGGAATTGCCGTTCGCCATCGAGCTGATAAATTTCCAGGTGGAATACCATACCACCGGCCAACCCAAGTCCTTTCTCAGTCAGGTGCGGATTCACGATCGGCAGCACTTGGGCGATCAGCCGCTGGAGGCGGAGATCCGGGTCAATCACCCGTTGACCTATCGTGGTTACACCCTCTACCAGTCCGATTTTGGCGATGGTGGGTCCAAGCTGGAACTGCGCGTCTGGCCGTTGACCGCCCCGCAATCGGAACCGGTCGCCGTTCAGGGTGCGGTAGGGGAGACGCTCAGCATTTCGGGACCGTCCGGCCCCCTGCGTCTGGAGTTGGACGATTTTCGGCTGTTCAATTTGTTGCCGGAGCCCGATAGCCAGCCCGGCGACCGCAAGTTCCGCAGCTTTGGCCCCAGCTTCAGCTTCAAGCTGCGCGACGCGGCCGGCGAGGCGCGGGAATATTTCAACTATATGGCCCCAGTGCAACTCGAAGGCCGCTGGTTCTACATCAGCGGCATGCGCGACCGGCCGAGCGCCCCGTTCCGCTATTTGCACATTCCGATGGACCCGAACCAGGGTCCGGAGCGGTTTTTACGTTTCAACGCCCGCTTGCGCGACGCGGCTGGCTTGCGCGAGTTATTGACGCGGTCCGCGCCCTTGGCCGAAAACGTGGATTTACAGCGCGATCTCGATCAGGTCCGCTTGACTCTGGTCGGACTATTCGTGCGGGGCGGTTTCACGGCGGTGAGCGAGCGCGCCGAGGCGGTGGTGCCGGCCGAACGCCTCCAGGAGGCGACCGCGCTGTATCTGAATCTCCTCCGGGATACCCTGGCGGAGGTGTTCATTGAGGTGCTGCGCGAGGAAGGCGTCAACTTGGAGGAGGGCGTGGACGAGCGGGAGGAAGCGTTCTTCAACGATGCCGTGTCCGCGCTGACGGCCCTGCCGGAGCACGGTTCGCCGTTTTTTCCGCAACTGACCGGATTCCAGCAGGTGGAGGCATCCGGTTTGCAAGTGACCCGGAGTGCGGTCACCCGTATCGTGTATGCGGGGTTCGCGCTGTTGGTCATCGGCATCTTTATCATGTTCTATACTTCGCACCGGCGACTGTGGGTCTGGCTGGCGGTCGAGAACGACGGCGCACGGGTGGTGGTGGCCGGCGCCAGCAACCGCCGTCAGGCGGAATTCGCCAGTGAATTCGCCGCGATGCAGGCCGCGCTGGCGCGGCGGTGGGGCGCGCCGGAAGCAGTTGGCTCCGCTTCGGGCGACGGACTCTCCGGATGCGGCGACGGGCAAGCGGTCCGAACGCGATCCGGAGATCGAACCATGATTGGATTTCCGGAAATTCCACCACGAGCAGGGGCGGGTTGCGACCCTGCCCTTCAACAGAAGGCGGATCAATAATGTCGGTAACGCGCGAAGCGATGCTGGAACAATGGGAGCATCCCTCCCCTTGGCAATGGTTGACTGGCCGGAACCTGCTCTGGGCGCTGGCGGTTCTCGTGGGCTCTATAGCCGTCTGGTGGGTCTACCGATCGAACATGGATGGCTACGAAATCGCCATCCAGATCGGCTCTACCCTGGGGTTGATCGCTTGGGGGTGGTACTGGCGGCCCGCGCAGGCGTTCGCTCTGGTGGTGGCGCTGTTGACCGTGACCGCGCTCTGGCGCTACGGGGCCGATTACGAGCTGCGCCATAGCGATTTTCTGCTCAAATATATTTTGGAGAGCCAGGCGGCGTTCATGTGGATGAGCGCCTTGTACGTGCTGGCGACCGTCACCTATTTCGTCGCGCTGTTCGGCCGTTCCGAGTTCGCCGGTCAGACCGCGACCGCGCTGACTTGGTGCGCCACGGTGATGGGGTTGACCGGACTGTTGGTGCGCTGGCGCGAATCCTATTATCTGCTGGGCGCCGACGTCGGTTATATCCCGGTCAGCAATCTGTACGAAGTGTTTATCCTGTTCGCGCTGATCACCGCCCTGCTGTATCTGTTTTACGAGGATCGCCACCGCACCCGCGCCATGGGCGGCTTCGCTCTGCTGATCATCAGCGCCGCCGTCGCTTTTCTGCTGTGGTACACCTTCGAACGCGAGGCCCATCATATCCAGCCGCTGATTCCGGCGCTGCAAAGCTACTGGATGAAGATCCACGTCCCGGCCAATTTTATCGGGTACGGCGCGTTCGCCCTGGCGGCGATGATGGGAGTGGCGTATCTGCTGCGCTCGGGAGCCGAGAAGCGCCGGCCGGATGGCCTGCTGGCGCGGACTTTGCCTGCGCTGGACCTCTTGGATGACGTGATGTACCGGGCCATCGCCCTGGGCTTCGCCGCCTTCACCATCGCCACGATTCTCGGCGCGCTGTGGGCCGCCGAGGCGTGGGGCGGATACTGGTCCTGGGACCCCAAGGAAACCTGGGCGCTGATCGTCTGGTTGAACTACGCCGCCTGGTTGCACCTACGGCTGACCAAGGGCTGGCGCGGGGCGCCGATGGCCTGGTGGGCGATCATCGGGCTGTTCGTGACCTTGTTCGCCTTCCTGGGCGTCAATATGTTTTTGTCGGGGTTGCATTCCTACGGCACGCTGTGAGCCGGGTTTGATCCGCCCTGTTTCCATCCCGATCTGGAGGATTTTCGCCGATGCCGATTCTCATCCGCCGTCTGTTGCTGGCGCTGCTGGCCTGCGCGTTGCCGCTGGCGGTCGTTCAGGCCGCCGACCCGGCCGCGCCACCGCCGTTCGAGGAAGGCAAGGACTTCCGGCGCCTGCCGAACCCCGTGCCGACCTCGGCGCCCGGGCAACCCGAAGTCGTCGAGCTGTTTTCGTACACCTGTCCGCATTGCCGGAGCATGCAGCCGGCGGTGAAGGAGTGGTTGGCGCGCAAGCCGGAGGAGGTCGTTTTCGTGAAATACGCGCTCGCTCTCGGGGCGGCTTGGGAGCCCAGCGCCCGCGCCTATTACGCCGCCCAAGCCCTGGGTGTGTTGGAGACGACCCATCAGCCGCTGTTCGATGCCATTCATCGGGACAAGCGCCCGTTGAACGGCGAGGATGAACTGGCGGCGTTTTTCGCCGAGCACGGCGTGGATCAGGACGCATTTCGTAAGGCTTATACGTCTTTTCAGACCGAGACCCAGTTGCGGCGCGCCAGACAATTGGCGCAGCGCTACGGCGTGCGCGGCGTGCCGGCGGTGATCGTCAACGGCGAGTACGAGGTGCGCTCGCCCCGGGTTTTCGAGGTGGTGGATTTCCTGCTCGCCCGAGACGCCGCGCCGCAAAAGTAGGGATGACGGACGCCCGCACATGGACCGCGACCCGCGCCGGCTACGGCTGCTCAGCTACAACATCCAGAGCGGGCTGACCACCCGCAAGTATTCCCAATATCTGACCCGCAGTTGGAAACATCTGGTGCCGGTGCCGTCGCGGATGAGCAATCTCGACGGCATCGCCCGCGTGTTGATGGATTACGATCTGGTCGGCTTGCAGGAAGTGGACGCCGGCAGCCTGCGTAGCGGTTTCGTCAACCAGGTCAGATACCTGGCCAATTATGCCGGCTTCGAGCATGTGTTCGACCAGTCCAACCGCAAGATCGGTATGATTTCGCAGCACGGTAACGCGGTGTTGAGTCGGATCCGGCCCAGCGCCATCACCGAGCACAAACTACCCGGGTTGATTCCGGGTCGGGGGGTGCTGGAGGTCCGATTCGGGGAAGGGTTGGATGCCCTGCACGTACTGATCATCCACATGGCTTTGGGCCGACGGGGTCGCTTGCGGCAGATCGGGTTCCTGGCGGAACGAGTGCGCGATTACCGCCACATCGTTCTAATGGGCGATCTCAACTGTAGCTCGGATAGCCCGGAAATAGCGGTGCTGCTGGAGGTGGTCGGTCTGCACGAACCCGCGCCGGGGCTGTATACCTTTCCCAGTTGGCAGCCGGACCGGCAACTCGACCATATTCTGGTGTCCCGATCCATTGAGGTCGAGCGGGTGGGCGTGCTGAATTGTACTTTTTCGGACCACCTGCCGATCGTGATGGAGGTGCGGTTGCCGCTGGTGGTGCCGTTGTCGTGGGAAGCCGCGCGCGCGACTCCCCTGTCGGAGCCAGACATGATGGAGTTGATCCCGGTCGATCCGCCGCCGACGCTGTAGCGGCGCGTTTCAATCACGAGACCGCGCGCGTGGCGTCTCTCCTGATAGTTGCCAACGAAGCGGTCGCACTGGGGAGAAGGAGTCAGTGACGGACTTCTGGGCCGTGCTGGAACAGCAAATCGGCGCAATCACCGGCCAGCCATTCTCCATCCGTCGGCGTCAGTCGCTCGGCGGGGGCTGTATCAACCAGGCTTGGCGCGTCAGCGACGACGGGCGCGAGTTCTTCGTCAAGACCCATGCCGCCGCTGGTCCGGCGATGTTCGAGGCCGAGGCGGCGGGATTGGCGGAACTGGCGGCGACCCGGACCGTGCGGGTTCCGGAGCCGGTCTGCTGGGGAAACGCCGCCGGGCAATCCTGGCTGGTGTTGGAATATCTGGCGCTGGGCGGGGGTGAGCCGCAAGCCATGGAAACTCTCGGTCGCCAACTGGCGGCCTTGCACGCTCGGCCGCAGCCGTATTTCGGCTGGCAACGGGACAACACCCTCGGTTCCACGCCCCAAGTCAATGCCCGTTGCGATGACTGGGTCGATTTTTGGTGCGAGCGGCGGCTGGGTTTTCAACTACAATTGGCGGCCCGCAACGGCCACACTGGCACCCTGCAACGCCAGGGTGAAGAATTGCTCGCGCGGCTGGGAGGGTTTTTCACGACCCATCGACCGCCGCCGGCGCTGTTGCACGGCGATCTTTGGGGCGGCAACGCCAGTTGCACGGCGGACGGCGAGCCGGTGATTTTCGACCCGGCGGTTTATTACGGCGATCGCGAGGCGGATCTGGCGATGACCGAACTGTTCGGCGGATTCCCGGAGCGCTTTTATGCCGCCTATCGTGCAGCGCTGCCTTTGGATAGCGATTATCCGCAACGGCGGATTTTGTATAACCTGTATCATGTGCTCAATCATCTCAACCTGTTCGGTGGCGGTTACCGCGCGCAGGCCGAGCGGATGATCGCCCAGTTGTTGGCGGGATTGCGCTAAACCGTCATTTGGCACGCTCGGTCTCAAGACGACCGGCTTTCCTTATCGAACGGGTCTCGCTAGAATGCCGGCCGCTTCTCGTGTTCTGCTTTTTTTTGCCGCATGGAGATTTCGTGTCCGAGGCGTCCAGCAATCAACTACCCGCATTCTGGTTCGCGATATTTAGTAAACCGCGTCGTGAAGCAGAGGCGGTCGAGCATCTGGAGCGCCAGGCTTTCACGGTATTCCTGCCCCGGGTGCGGGCGCGGCGACGGTTGCGTGGCCAGTGGCGGGATATCGTCGAGCCCATGTTCCCGCGCTATCTGTTTCTGCGCGCCGTGCCGGGCCAGGACGATCTGCGGCCGGTGCGGTCGACCCGAGGCGTGATCGGCTTGGTGCGTTTCGGTGGCGATCCGCGACCGGTTCCGGAAATGGTGATCACCGAGTTGCGCAAGCTATGCGGGGGAGTCGACGGCGTGCTGGAACTGCCGGCGCCGTTGATTGCAGGTAGCCGGGTGCGGGTTCTGGAGGGACCGTTTGCCGGTTGCGAGGGAAATCTGCTGAGCCAGAATGGGAAGCGTCGGGCTCTGGTCTTGCTGGAGCTGCTCGGTCGCACGAATGCGATCGAGCTACCGCTGGATGTGCTGGCGCCGGCGAGCTGAGCCGCCCAAGGTATTCTCACCCCAAACTACTCTCACCCGCTCGCCCGATGGGGTCCCGCGAACACAAGAACTCGTGTTGGCATCCCACCAAGCAGCCTACCTGAATCCACGCCCATGGACCCCCATACATCCACACATCTCAAGCAGCTGGAAGCCGAAAGCATCCACATCATCCGCGAGGTCGCGGCCGAGTTCGAGAAACCCGTCATGCTGTACTCGATCGGCAAGGATTCCTCGGTGATGCTGCAATTGGCGCTCAAGGCTTTCTATCCCGGCAAGCCGCCGTTTCCGCTACTGCACGTCGACACCACCTGGAAATTCCGGGAGATGATCCGCTTTCGCGACCAGCAGATGCGGCACTTGGGGTTGGAGCTGATCGTCCACATCAACGAAGAGGGTCGGGCGCAAGGCGTCAACCCCTTCACCCACGGCTCGCGGGTCCATACCGACGTGATGAAGACTCAGGCGCTGAAACAGGCGTTGGAGTTGCACGGCTTCGACGCGGCCTTCGGCGGCGCGCGCCGCGACGAGGAGCGTTCCCGAGCTAAAGAGCGGGTTTATTCATTCCGCGACCGCCATCACCGCTGGGACCCCAAAAACCAGCGCCCCGAACTCTGGAATCTCTACAACGGTCGAGTCCATAAAGGCGAGAGCATTCGGGTGTTTCCGCTTTCCAATTGGACCGAACTGGATGTCTGGCAGTACATTCATCTGGAGAATATTCCCATCGTGCCGTTATACCTGGCCGCCGAGCGGCCGGTCGTCGAGCGCGATGGCGCGCTGATCATGGTGGACGACGAACGGATGCCGCTGGCGCCGGGCGAAACGCCGCGCCTGGAATGGGTCCGGTTTCGCACCTTGGGCTGTTACCCACTGACCGGCGCGATCCGCTCCCATGCCACGACTTTGCCAGAGATCATCCAGGAGATGCTGCTGGCCCGTCACTCGGAACGCCAGGGCCGGTTGATCGACCACGACGCCGCCGGTTCCATGGAAGAAAAGAAACGCCAAGGGTATTTTTGAATCATGTCCCACGCCTCCCCACTGATCGAATCCGACATCCAGGCCTACCTGGAAACCCACGAACGCAAGGACCTGTTGCGCTTCATCACCTGCGGCAGCGTCGATGACGGCAAAAGCACCCTGATCGGGCGCTTGCTGTACGACACCCAGTTGATCTTTGAGGACCATCTGGCCGCCGTGCGCCGCGATACCACCAAGTACGGCACCACCGGCGAGGAGCTGGATCTGGCGCTGCTGGTGGACGGTTTGCAGGCCGAGCGCGAGCAGGGCATCACCATCGATGTCGCCTACCGCTATTTCTCCACCGAGAAGCGCAAGTTCATCATCGCCGATACCCCCGGCCACGAACAGTACACCCGCAACATGGCCACGGGCGCCTCGAACGCCCAACTGGCCGTCCTGGTGGTGGATGCCCGCAAGGGAATACAGGTCCAGACCCGTCGCCACAGCTTCATCGTGTCGCTGCTGGGCATTCACCATCTGGTCCTGGCGATCAACAAGATGGACCTGGTCGGGTTCGATGCGGCGGTGTTCGAGCGGATTCGCGAGGAATACCTGGAGTTCGTGGCCCAGTTGGGGGTGCGGGATGTGCGCTGTATCCCGGTGTCGGCGCTGCGCGGCGATAATGTGGCGCGGCCGTCAACCACCATGCCCTGGTATGACGGGCCGACCCTGCTCCAGTTGCTGGAGGAGATCGAGGTGGCGGCCGACCGCAACCTGCGCGATTTCCGCTTCCCGGTGCAATACGTCAACCGTCCCAGTCCGGATTTTCGCGGCTTCTGCGGCACTGTCGCCGCTGGAGTGGTGCGGCCGGGCGACGCCGTGGTGGCGTTGCCCTCGGGGCGGCGCAGCCAGGTCGCGACCATCGTCACCGCCGACGGGAAGCTGGCCGAGGCGTTTGCCGGTCAGGCGGTGACTTTGACTCTGCGCGACGAAATCGATCTCAGTCGCGGCGATCTGCTGGTCCACCCCGACCAGTTGCCGGCGGTGGCGGACACTTTCGATGCCAAGGTGGTGTGGATGGCGGACGCACCGCTGTTGCCGGGTCGCCAGTACGACCTGAAGTTGGGGACGCGCCTGTTGCCGGCCACCCCAACTGTGTTGCATCACCGCATCGACATCAACACGCTGGAGCACCAACGCGCCGAGGAATTGGGGTTGAATGAGATCGGCTATTGCCGGGTCGCCCTGAACCAGCCCATGCCGTTCGATCCCTACGAGGAATGCCCTGGAACCGGCGCTTTCATTTTCATCGACCGTCTCAGCAACATCACGGTCGGTGCCGGCCTGATCGTGCGACCCGTGATTCAGCCGTTGATCGATAAGTCGCGGAACGTGGTCTGGCACGAACACAAGGTCACCCGGGCGCAACGGGCCAACCAGAAGGCGCAGCGGCCGTGCGTGATCTGGCTGACCGGGCTGTCCGGCTCGGGGAAATCCACCTTGGCCAACGCGCTGGAGCAACGGCTGATCCAGCGCGGCTACCA
>DAIRDI010000115.1:0-6433 GCA_036796235.1 Candidatus Competibacteraceae bacterium
GTAATTACGGCATCCTTCAGTCGGTCACCGCCTGAAAACTGTCCGAACTATTGTTTTATGATAAGGACAATTAAGCGCATTGATCCGACAGAAAATCGTCGATTCCCTGGCCGCGCCCGTGCCGGCGTTCACGCGCCGGGACGTGTGGCTGCCCGCCGTGCCAGGCAAGGCGGTGGCGGTCATCGGCATGCGCCGCGCCGGCAAGACCACGTTTCTGTGGCAGATCCTGGCGGATCGACTGGCGCAAGGCGTCAGCCGCGAGGGCTTGTTGTACTTCAGCTTCGAGGACGAACGCCTGGCCGGCATGACCGCCGCCGACCTGCACCTCGTGGTGGAGGAATACTACCGCCTGTACCCGGAATGGCGGGATCAACGCCGCGCGGTGTTCCTGCTGGACGAAATCCAGGTCGTGCCCGGTTGGGAAGCCTTCGCGCGTCGGCTGCTGGACACCGAGCGGGTGGAGCTGTTTCTGTCCGGCTCCTCGGCCCGACTCCTCTCGCGGGAAGTCGCCACCGCCATGCGCGGCCGGGCGATGGAGGCGCGGGTCTATCCGTTCGGGTTCCGCGAAGCCCTGCGCCATTTCGGCCGGGAGCCGACCACCTCGACCGAACGCCTGCCCAAAGCGGCGCGCTCCGCGCTGGAGCGGGACTTGCGGGAATACCTGACGAACGGTGGCTTTCCCGAAGCCTTGGACTTGGGCGGGCGGAATCGTTTCGAGTTGCTGCGCGGTTACGTCGATGTGGCGTTGCTGCGCGACGTGATCGAGCGCCACGCCGTGTCGCATCCGGTGGCCTTGCGCTGGCTGGCGCGGCAACTGCTCGGCAACACCGCCGGCTCCTTCAGCGTGAACCAGTTCTACAACGACTTGCGAGCGCAGGGCATCCCGGTCGCGAAGGACACGCTGCACGCCTATCTGAGTTATCTGGAAGACGCCTTCCTGATCCGGTCCGTTTCCCTCGCGACCGAGTCCGAACGGCGGCGCAGGGTCAATCCGCGCAAAGCCTATCCCATCGATCCCGGCCTGATTCCGGTGTTCGACCGCTCGGGTCGCGCCAACCGGGGCCACGCGCTGGAGACTGGTGTGTTGCTGGAACTGGAACGGCGCGGGGCGGACATCGCCTACGTCCGCACGGAAGCCGGTTTCGAAGTGGATTTCCTGGCCCGCTATCCGGAAGGCGGCGAGGAGTTGATCCAGATCTGCGCCGATCTGGACGACCCCGCCACCCGGGACTGGGAAACGCGCGCCCTGCTGAACGCGGCGAACGAATATCCTCGGGCGACGCTGCATCTGGTCGGCCTGGAGCCGGAAATCCCGGCCGACCTGCCGCCCGGCATCATTTGGCACCCGGCTTCCGCGTGGCTGCTCGGGCCTCAATCGTCGGGAAAAGCTGCGTCCAATCCATCCGCCGCGTGATCGATCAACCTGCTGGGGCGGGACCCGCACGGACTGAAACCCGCTTCCAGGACCGGTTGGGGTCGCGGATAACCGGAAAACTGAATTTTCATCAACCCTCCTTGCGGGAGCCCCCCGGAGGCCCGCTTCAAGCCCGAACGTCGCTCCCCGTCGATCCGGACCGGTTGAAACGCTAACCGCGCGGCTCGGTCGCGTCCGGCGGTTGCTGGCGCGGCCGGCCGCGTGGGCGCTTCAGCCCGACGCCGGGCGACGGAGGTTGCGCTTCGCGGGGCTCCGGCGCCGCAGCCGACTCCGCGTCCGGCGGCGGCGATTCCGGCGAGCGGCCGCGCCGGCGGCGGTAGGGGGCGCGGCGCGTCCAGGTGACCATCGCCGGCGAATCCAGGTCGAAACCGCGCGCGGCGGCCTCCAGCGCGGCGCGCTCCACCAGGCTCTCGAACCCCGACACGCCGTGGTCGGCGAGCACCGCGTGCAGCACCAGCAGCAGCCGGCGCACCGGCGGCGGCGTCGGCCGCTGGCCGGTGCCGCGCCGCCAGCGCGCGACGCTGGACCGGTCGCGCCCCAGCAAGAGGCCGAGCGCCGTGTCCGGATCGGGCAGCGGGCGGGCGCTTTGCTGGAGCGCGCGGCGCAAGGCCGGCTCCACCTCGGCGAACTCGGGAAAGCGCGGCAGAAAATGGGCTTCGGGGTGGACGAGCAGCGCCCGCGCCAGCAGCGCCACCCCCGCGTCGTCGATCAGGCGGTCGGGATGCTTCTGGTAGTAGTGCCAGCGCACCACCGGCATCCCCAGCAGATAGCAGCAGTCCGCGATGCTCAGGCCCATCCACTGGCGCAGGAACAGCAAATCCTTGCCGCGCAAGGCGCGGTCTTTCAGGGCTTCGATCTGGCTCGGATCGGGCAAGGTCAACGCCATCGCGCCGCCCCCTCAGTCCGCCGGGTCCGGCGGGTCCGCCGGCGCTCGTGGCGCGCTCGGCGCGTCGGCGGCGCTCGCGGTCCGGGCTGTCCGGGTTCGCGGGCGGCGGCCCTTTTTCGGCCGGCGGGCGTCCATCCGAAACCACGAGGTCATTTTCCCCCGCAAGTCCAGGCCGCGCGCCTCGGCCTCCCGCCGCGCGTCGGCCACCCACTCCTCCAGCCCGACCACCCCGTGGGTCCGGAGCCGGCTTTGGAAGACGAACAGCAGCCGGGCCACGGTGGGCGCGATCGCGGGCGAACCGCCGGGCGCCAGCCAGCGGCTCGCGCTGCCGATCTCCCGCCCCAGCAGCAGGCCGAAGGCGGTTTTGCCCAGATAGAGCGGCGCGTCCGCCCCCGCGGCCGGCCCGCTTTGCCCGGCCAGCCGGTCGTAGAGGGGGTAGACCTCGCGGGGCGTGGGGAAGGCGGGCAGGAAGAACGCCTCGGGATAGCGCACCAGCAGCCAGACCAGCAGCGCCACGGCCGGATCGCCCAGCGGCTCCCGGATGCGGTCCGGATGGGTGTAGGTGCACCATTTGAGGTCGCTGAGGCCCAGGAGATAGCACATATCCAGGCGGGACAGCTGGTACCACTGCTGGAGAAACAGCAGGTCCTGCCCGCAGACCGGGCGGTGGTCCAGATCGAGGTTCAGCGCGGCGGAATCGGGGAGCGGCGAAGGGGTGGCGGGCATGGCGGCGGTCGGCTTTGTTATCCTGCACTCGTGATCCCGCGATCCGCGGCGCGACCGGGCGGGCGCGGGCGGGGCGGCGCGGGCGTTGGGGGCGGTCGGGCGAGGCCGCGCGCGGCGCGGCGGGACGCGGCGGGGTCCCCGTTGGCAAACCGTGTTCGAAAGCGCGTATAATCATAGCATGAACGAAACGCTATCCGGGGCGCCGTTGCGCGCCTTTGCCCCGACCCTGCTGACCGCGCTGTTCCTGCCGGCCCGGACGCCGCCGCCGGTCGAGGCGCCCCTGCCGGACGCGCCGCTCCCCAACCCGAGCCTGCGGCTGCCCGCCGGCGGCCTCTCCCTGTTTTACGGCAACAGCGCGCCGGGGCTGATGGGGCAAGCCTTGCAGCGGGCGCAGCGGCAAGGCTACTACGGCATCGGCGCGCGGGTGTTCGCCGCGTTCGCCCGCGCCCAGCCGGCCAGCCGCGCGCTGCCCCACGCGCGGTTGCCCGAGGTGGATGTGCTCTGGCTGAACCGGATCCATTGCGTCCGGGAAACGGCCGAGCGGCTGCAGGCGCACGCCCTGCGCCACCTGCGGGAGGCCGGCGGCGCCGACCCGCCCGAAACCCCCCTGCGGTTCGCCGAAATCGCCCGGCATCCCGAGCTGCTGGAGCGGGTGCTGGCGGAGCCGGAGTTCGCTCACCTGAAGGCGGTCGTGCTGACGCTGCCGGGCGCGGAAGCCCCGGACGGCAACCGGCCGTCCGCCCAGATCCTGTACCTGCGCGACCCGGGCGCGATCCGGGCCATCGAGGTCGATTACGGCGCCCCGCTGGGGCAGCAGGTGTTCCGCGTGCCGACCCCGGAAGAACTCGCTCGGCCGGCCGCCTCGTTCAACCCGTTCGCCGCCACCTTGCCCAAGCCCAGCGTGGTGGTCATGCGCCAGTGGCCGGTGGGTTAAACCGAATGCATGCGGAGCAATCCCGACCTGTGCCTCGAAGCCGAATCGGATGACGTGCGCGCCGAACGTTTGCCGGCGCTGCAAGCGTTCGAACCAACCGCTGTCCGAGTGGGTGGCGGATATTCTGGCGAAAGCGTTGGACGGGACGGTTTCTCCGCCGGAAACCGAAGAGCGGAAGGCGCTACGCATCCTGGAGGAACAGGGCCTGCTCGGTTGCATGGAAGGCAACGGTCAATTCGTTTCATTGGTTTCGCCGACATCCGCCAGAACGGCTTCGATGACCGCCGTACCGATGAAATAACCGGCGGGTTGCAACCGCTCCAAAAGGGGTCGAGCCGCCGGAATCAGCCCGCGCAGTTTGGCCAGTCCAATCACGGCGGCCGTACCGACGATCGCCACTTTCCACGCGCGCGCTTCGGCGCGACCGGCGCGGTCGTCGATCGCCAGCAGGCAACCCGGCTGCTCCAGCGCTGCCGCAATCGAACTGCGCTCGCCCGGTCCGAGGCCGGGATTGAGCGGCCGCCAATCTTGAAAGGGCGGGGGGAGTAGCCGCGGCCAGCCCCTTTCGAACGCGGCGACGAGGTCGGCCTTACCGGGATAATCCGCCGCCGGTAACACCTCGGCGCGCACCTCGGACGTGACCCACGCTTCGCCGAACACGCCGTGCAGGAGGTCCAGCGCGCCGATGCGGGACAGCGCGATCAGCGGTCCGGCGTCGGCGATGAGGACGTTCGAGCGAGCCATTGCCGGCCGGTGTTCAGATCGTCACGAGCGTCTTCCGCGCCGCCGGCGAGCGGGATGCCGAGGCTCGACAGCAGCGCCAGCATCTCCGGCAGCGGTTTACCGGCCATCCGCGCGGCGAATCCGGCGGAAACGGCGCCGTTCCGAAACAGCGAGACCGCCAGCGCCACGCGCACGGCCTCGGGATCGGGCAATCCCAGCTTGTCCAGGCTGACCAGCACGGCTTCCGGGCGATCGCGGTTCATCACCACGACCAGATCGTCCTCCTTGGCGCCGCGCAACGCGGTGGCGGGGTTGTTTTTGAGTTGGCGGATGTTGACGACTCGCATGGTGTTCCCCTTAAATGTGGGAACATTTTACAGCACGGCGCTCGCCGTGCGTCCGTTCATTTCTCTATCCTGAGTTGCCCGCCGTTCACGCCGAACTGGGAGGTTCCGCACCGATGTCCACGCCCAACGACGACCGACCGATCCGCCTCCTGCATTTGTCCGACCTCCATTTCAGGGCCGGCAAGGTTTGGGATGCGGACCCGGTGTTGCGAGCCCTGACCAAATTCATCGCCCAGGAAGTTAAGGGCGGACTCATCCCCGATCTGGTGGCGATCACCGGCGACTTGGCTTTCGCCGGCACGGACGATGAGTACGGGCTGGCTCGCGACTGGCTGGACAAGCAACTTTGGCCGGCGCTACCGCCCGGCTTTCCCCATGACCGGCTATTGCTGGTGCCCGGCAACCACGACGTGGATCGTCGCCAAGTCGGTTCGGGGACCCGGCACATTCAAGACGGTTTGTTGGAGAAGCAAACTCAGGATGGCATCGCTACCCTGCTGCAAGACGACGACGAACGGAAGATCGTTCTCAAACGCCATGCCGCCTATCTGGATTTTCTTGGCGACTGGCTGGGCGAGAAACAACCGCTGCCCTGGTGGCAGCGGCGGATCGACATCCGTGGAGTCCGCCTGCATGTCGCCGGGCTCGACTCCGCTTGGATGGCGTGCGGCGACGCGGATCGCAGTCAGTTGCTGCTGGGGCGCTACCAGGTCAACCAGACGGTCCTCAGTCAAGACGCCGAAGATGCGCATTGGCGCCTGGCGCTGTTACACCACCCCTGGGACTACTTCGCCGAATTCGACGGCCACGAAGCGCGCTCGACGATCCACCAGCACTGCGACCTACTACTGCGCGGCCATCTGCATTTTCCTCAATCCGAGCGGGTCGTTCCGCCGGACCTGTCCCGCGCCTGCCTGGAGCTGGCCGCTGGCTGCGTCTACGAAAACAGCCGTTACCCGAATGCCTTTCAATGGATCGAACTCCATCCTCAGCCACGCCGCGTCAAGGTTCTGTACCGCGCCTGGATTCAGGGTGCCTGGACCATCGACCGCAACCAACCGGGCTGCCCGGAAGGTGATGCCACGTTCGACCTACCCTTGAGCGGAGCGGTCCGGGCGGTGGCGGTCCGCAGCCGACCGGCGATCTCCAAGGTTCCGCCACGCGTTCGTACCTCGCGGCGTAATACCCGCGCCAGCAGAGATCGGCAGAGCGAAGAAATGTATCAGAAACCGACCTTCAACCAAGGCGATAGGCCGCCTGGTTTGGCAACTCCATCGGCGGTGGGCAAGCCCTCGGTCCAAAACAATCACGATGATGATCGGTGCGACGTGCTGCTCCTCTACGTCAACGATAAGGAACGCACCGCTCTCGTCGAGACTTTC
>DAIRDI010000115.1:6443-8990 GCA_036796235.1 Candidatus Competibacteraceae bacterium
CAAGCCACCGCGCCTCCGAACCATCCATGACCTACCGTGTTTTGACTTGGGTGAAGTCGGCAGTCGGCGCATCTTCGCTACCGCCACCAACATGGGCAGCGCCACGCCCGGAGGTTCCGCCACGCTCACGGTCGATGCCATCACCAAGTTGAATCCTCAGTGGATCATCGCCGTCGGCGTGGCCTTTGGCATGGATCCGGACAAGGTCCCCATCGGTACCATCCTGGTCTCTGACCGGGTGTCCTGCTACGAACCTCAGCGCGTTGGCAAGAAATTGATTCGCCGAGGAGTCAGCGTAGCCGTACAGCCATACCTGAAACAGCGTTTCGAGATGGTCTCGTCATTGCCCTACTGGACGGGTGCTCCGGTGCGCTTCGGTGAGATCCTCTCCGGTGAAAAGCTGATCGACGAGCCGGTGTTCAAGGGGAAGCTGCACAAGGCGTACCCGGAAGCCATTGGCGGCGAGATGGAAGCCGCTGGAATCTACAGCGCGGCCCTACTGAAACGGTGCGATTGGATCATTGTCAAGGCGGTATGCGACTACGCGGACGGCAGCAAGAGCGAGGACAAGGACACCCGCCAAACCCTAGCCGCCGGTAACGCGGCCCGTTTCGTGCGCCATGTGCTAACCGCCTATGACCAGACCGCGTCCATTGAGGAGGCTGATTCCACGGCTCTCATCGCTCCAGCCCTGAAACCTGAACAGAGGCGTGCGGCGGAGTCTATTCATCCCAAAGCCATCGCCGCTATCGCCGAATCTCTCGACTCGATCCCTGCTTTGTGCGACGCGCTCGCCGACCAGCCGGGGGTTGGCGTCACCGAGCCGAGAATGTTAGCGGAATGGCTGTGTGCTTTGGATAGCGACATCTCCAAAGTTTTCCAAGCATTTAGGAATGCGCTGAGCCATGCGGTGGAGATGCTGCGTGGCAGTCACGAAAGCATTTCGCGCCTTGCTGAGCACGCCCGAGACATTCTTGGATGGGTAGCGGTAACAACGGTTTTAGGAGGCTACGAGCACGAGGAGGATGTGCCGGTGGCGCAATGGAAAAAAGGCGCACTTTTCCGTATTCCTTTGGGGCGCGGTCCTTGCTTGGAGGTTCTGGTGGCCCGTTGGCGAGGTGGTAAGGCTGAATTCGGTATCGAACCCTCTCGCTTCGACTATGGCAAAGATGACATCACGCCCAAAAACTTGGGCGAGATCGGTTTCGGTAAAGACTTGCGTCCGGACCCGGACAAGGCCGTCGATTACGTCTTGCGCAAGGCGTATCAGGAAATCTTTCACGAGACCGCGCCGGGCAAGCTACCAGAAAACAAGGTGAACGCTCTCAAGGATTGGCTCAACATTAAGCTCGGCGACAAACGACGCTTGCGCCTGGTGATTGACCAAAGCGATCTGGACAACGGGTTGAATTGCGAGAGCTATGTTGAAGCCATCAGCAAGGCTTTGTCCCCGCTCCACCTGTTTTTTATCAACAGCAACGCGCCTGAAGACGATGTATTCGTGATGTCGGCAAGCCTGCTGAATGCCGAAATCTATGCTTGCCTGCACGCGATCAAGGACCTGTCATGATCCCCGATCTCCCCGTCGAGACCCGCATCGATCTGCCCGCCTGGGGCACCTGGCCCACTGCGGTGCATCTGTTCGACCAGGCCAGCGCCGACGCCGTGTTGGCCGCGCTGGCCGCCGAGCGCCCCCTGCTGGTCCGGGGCGAGCCCGGAGCGGGCAAGAGCCAGTTGGCCCGGGCGGCGGCGCAGGTGATGGGCCGCCTGTTCGTCTCTACCGTGGTCCATTCGCGCAGCGAAGCCCAGGACCTGCAATGGGAATACGACGCCGTGGCCCGCCTGGGCGAGGCGCAGGTGCTCGCCTCGATGCCTTCCAAACTGAGTCCCCAGGAGCGCCTCGATCCGCGCCGCTACCTGATTCCCGGTCCGCTTTGGTTGGTGTTCGACTGGCAGTCCGCCCAGGATCAGGTCAAGGATTACAGCCTGTGCAAGGCCAATCCTCCCTCCCAACCCAAAGACTGGCAGCCGAAGGATGGCAGCGTGCTGCTGATCGACGAGATCGACAAGGCCGAAGCGGACCTTCCTAACAGCCTGTTGGAGACCCTCGGCAACGGCGCCTTTCCAGTCCCGTGGCTGGAAGCCCCGGTGGGCTTGCGCAAAGACGTCCCGCCGCCGTTGGTGGTGATCACCACCAACGAAGAGCGCGAACTGCCCGCCGCCTTCCTGCGGCGCTGCCTGGTGCTGAACCTGCAACTGCCGAGCGATCCGAAAGAGCTGGTGGACTGCCTGGTCAAGCGCGGCGGGGAGCACTTCGGCACGGATTGCACCGAAAAGGTTCGCATCCTGGTGGCCGAACAGTTGGTCAAGGACCGCACCAAGGCGCGCGAACTGGGCCGGCCCGCGCCGGGCCAGGCCGAGTATCTGGACATCCTGCGCGCGCTGAAGAACGCCCGTGGCCCCGACGAGGCCGCGCAAAAAGCCCTGTTCCAGCGCATCGCCCGCTTCGCCCTCGACAAGACCGGGGCCACGGGCGCATGACCCGCG
>DAIRDI010000116.1:0-6396 GCA_036796235.1 Candidatus Competibacteraceae bacterium
TTACTTAAAGAAGCAGTTATAGTCCGGGCAAGTAAAAGTAGAGAATCGGAAATTTCGTCATCAAAATAAATTTCTCAGGAAAATAGCCAAATGTAGTGGAGAAAACCTAATGATAGCCACAAGATTATTTCTTACTTTGATTTTAGTAGGACATATAAGTAATGTTATTTCAGGAGAGAAGTATGTTGTTGTTCCAAATCTTTATGGGCACGTGAAAAATAATCATCTTTCTATTCTAACTCTAAGCAACACATGTTTATTTGAGCGTATCGCATCAATAAATCATAATTTTAAATATGAAGATGGTAATGACGACTTCAATCGCAAGCCTTGCCCTAGCGTAACTGTTCACTCCTTTCTCCCTCAACCGGGAGAGGGGTTAGGGGTGAGATTTGTTGAATCAAAGCCTTACTTTTTCACCGTAGCTCTCCCCCCCATTAATAGGGGAGAGAGCGCTAAAAATGAGTTAAATCCCCCAGGAAATTTACAACTTTCGATCCCACCGCCAATATCTACGGATCAGCAAAACCTTATCAAAGAGTTAACTAAAGATATAATTAAAGAGTTAATAGAATCAGGGCTTAAAAAACAAAAGGAGGAACTTGAATTTTATATCATTGAGCAATTGAATGATGTTAAAGCCGGTTCAATCGAAACTGAACTAATTAAAATTTTTTCAGATCCGACAATAAAAGAAAAGCTATTACCTCTTATCGCTCCTGATATTGTTGAACTGAGAGATAGGATTAAGTCGCTTGAAGATGCGCTAATACCCAAAAACGAGTAGATGTAAGAGGTAAAAAAAACCATAAAGCGGAAGTTATAGTCGGGTAGTGCTCCAGATGTGGATATCGCACCGATTAAAGCTTAAGCAATCAACTGGTTATGAGGATTCATATCCACGTCAAGAACACTACCTTATAGTCGGCACCCTTTACATATACGCTGGTGCTTGATCGTACTGTTGACAGGGATGAATCGAAACTTGTTTTGATGTTATCGCAGACAAGGCGGACCCACCCGGCAGGGCCGCTGCAAGATCGCGGACCAGCCGCCCCAGGGATTCCTCATCGTCGCCACGCCGAACGATCCCCCGCAGCGCCCCGCCGATTAGGCGCTCTTGGGCGATCAGTAGCTCGTCGAAGTTGCGGATCGGCGCTGGAGGATCGGCGGTGTCGGGCACCAGCCCGTCAGGCTCTGGCGATCCCGTCCAGGGTACGGCCACCCCCTGTTCCAACCGCAGGCGCGGATGCCGGTCCAGAATCAGATCGGCGATGGCCTGGGCCTCCTTGGCCGCCCGAAAGATTTCCTTTTTGTCTTGGCGCAGCAACTCCATTGGGTCGAGACACAGGATGCCACTGGCCAGCGCATCACCCTGGCTACCGAACGGCTTCGATCAACTCGATATCCTTCTTCAGCAGCTCATTGACCAGTTGGCTAACGTCAATGCCCTTGATCTTGGCTCGGGCAGCCAAATAAGTTTCTACCTCAGCCTCCAGATACACCGGCAGATTCAGGCGCACCTGGGGCTGGAAAAACTGGCCGCGCGTACCCGTGGAGAAATCGATCTCGGCGGGCATATCGTCATCATTTCTATCCGTCAGGTTGCTCATGGCGTTCACCGGAGGGCTGTATTTACCGTGGCTCATTCTCATAGTGTCGGCGTTCATTCCGGGTGGCCTCGCGCGCCGAGATCATGCGCACTTGGACCCGATGCGGTCCCGTGGTCGTGTAGGTGTGCGACACCGCCAGCAGCTTACGTTCACTGGATAGGCCCAGCGTAAACCAGCGATCTTCAAATTCGCTGTGTTCAGCATCGAATACCGTCAGCGCCAGCGCATCCAGCAACACCGTAGCGGCTTGCGCGAAGGTCACCCCGTGTTTGGCCTGGTTCGAGGCCGCCTTGGCCGGGTCCCAGAGCAAATCCAGTTGTGGGATCACGCCATCCGCGCTCCCGGGTGTCGCTCCATCAGGGACCCAGTGATTCCCGCCATTCTCCCGGCTCATTCCTTACCCCCGTCTTCCATAACCGCCACAACCCACGCGACCTCTTCGCCATTTCCGCCGACGCTACCGCCCATCGTTTTGGAGATCCAACCATGGGCGACTTTCACCGCTCCATTGACCGCATTCTGGCCGAAGAAGGCGGATTGTCAATCACCCGCACGACCCCGGCGGTTTGACGAACTACGGCATATCACAAACGCGCTTATCCAACCCTCGACATTGCCGGACTGATTCTTTCCGAAGCCCAAGCCCTCTACCGCCGCGACTACTGGCAGCCGCTGCGTAGCGACCCGTTACCGACCGACCTCGGCCTGCTGCTATTCGATTGCGCCATCAACCAAGGCCCGGCCACCGCCATCAAGCTGTTGCAACGCCTCCTCAAGCTCAAGGAAGACGGCCTGGTCGGCCATGGCGCCCATCATCCAGTCATAAAAGGATGCAGGTATCCAGCAGCCGGCGCATCGTCTTCGCCGTGGAAAAGCCGTTCGATCTGCCGATCGGTCTCGGCGGACCGCCAGTCGGTCGAATAGGGGACCAGGTCCTTCCAAGCGCCGGGAGGTTTCACCGGTGGGGAACCGTAAGGGACGATCCGGGCGACGGGTACGCCGTTACGGGCGATCAACACCTCCTCGCCCTGTTCCGCCGCCACGATCAGGCTAGACAGCCGGTTCTTGGCCTCCAACAGATTGACTGGCACGGTACACCTCGGAAACTCTGCTTGGCTCATCTTAGCCAAGCCGTATCCGGGAAGCAAAAGCCAGCCAAGACCTCCTCCCGTGGACACGCCACAAAACTGGAAGCGCCGCCCAGTGATGAGTCCCTGGCCCGTCTTTCCCGAAACGCGGGCGAGTTGACCTTGATCCGTCAATGCCGTAAATATGGTTGATGTACACTATCGTTGAAACCCCATTGTTCACAAAGCTTTGGCCACGCTACTGGCGCGAAGACGAACGTGGCGCTTTTGCTGCATTCCTGGCCCGAAACCCGGAAGCTGGCGACGTGATTCCGGGCACGGACGGCTTGCGTAAAGTGCGTTGGAGTCGCGCGGGGTCGGGGAAATCTGCTGGGGTACGGGTGATCTACTACACCCAATTCGCTGCGGGAAACCTCATATTGTTGGTCCTGTACGCCAAGTCGGAACGGGGCAACCTGTCCGCCAAGCAACTGTTGGAGATCAGACATGCCATCGAACACGCAACCACTGACCGATGAGGAACTGGAAGAATTTGAAAGCGGACGCGATTTAGGTGAAGACCTGCTGGAATCGATCCGCCAGATGAACGCCGGCTTGGGGACGGTGGTGTACTCGCCGATCATCGCCGCCCGGCAACGCTCCGGGTTGTCGCAGGCGCGGTTTGCCGCCCTGCTCGGGGTCTCGGTGCGCACGCTGCAGGAATGGGAGCAGGGCCGGCGCCAGCCGAGCAGCGCGGCCCGGACCCTGCTCAAGGTGGCCGAACGGTATCCCGAGATCCTGCGGGAAGTGGCCGAGGCTTGATGATCCGGGCCAGGGCGCGCGCATCGCCTTTTGCAGAGCGCCGCCAGCGAACATCCCCTCTTTCCCGCAGCGCGGGCGAGTTCTTGATCCACCGTTCTCTCGGGCAGGGTCGGTGACGGCGCCTGCCCCGCGTCGTTGCCGGTGTTAGCGTTTGGCCGAGCGCGCGACCATTCACCGGGGAAAACCCGATTTCAACCTCTGGCAAGGCACGGTCCCTCCAACGATGAGCCCACTGGTTTTGGAAATCCCGGACGACACTTTGTTATCCTTGAAGCTAACGGGTGAGGACGCCGCCGCCGCGATCCGCCTCGCCGCATCCGTCAAGCTCTACGAGCTGGGGCGGCTGTCGTCCGGTGCGGCCGCGCGGCTGGCGAGTGTGCCGCGCGTGGTCTTCCTGAGCAAGCTGGCCGATTACGGCGTCGATACCTTCCACCTCACCGCCGACGAGCTGGAGCGTCAGGCGCCTATTGTCTGACCTCATCGGCAATCCCTCTCCGCTCCAGTCCCTTCACCCGATTACTTGGCGCAGGTCAGCCATCTGCCCGGAATTCGGGTCAGGTTGAGGACCGATCGACGAGCAGGGGACGGAGGTCGAGCGCCATCCGGCAGGGGAAATCGCCGCCCAACGGCACGAGGCCAAAATGGTGGTAGAACCGCGCGGCTTCGGCGTCGAGAGCGTCGGTGACGAACAACCGGAAGGCCACAGGGCCGGTCTGCGCGAGTTGGAGCGTCAATCCCAGCGCCTCTTCAAACAGGTAGCGGCCCAGCCCCTGGCCCCGGACGCAGGTGTCGACGGCGAGGCGCGCGAGCAGAATCCCCGGAATCGGGAATCGCGGCAGTCGGTCCAGTTCGGGCCGCCGGGCGACCGCCGCCCGGTCGACGCTGACCGTCGCCAGGCTGAAGTACCCGGCGAGTCGTGGTGCCCCCGCTCCCGAATCGAGGGCCAGATACGTTCGGGCCAAGAGGTCCTTCTCGGCGTGGCGCAACGCGTACCGCTGGAGGTAGTCGACGAGGGAAGCTTGGGGATTTTGGAAGTCGGCCAGCAGGGGGCGATGGGATCGGTTCAGGGGTTCGAGGCGCAGCGCCATGGCTCACGCCACCGGCGGCCAATGTAGGGCCGGCGGCCGGCGGTCCGCCCGCGCCAGGTTCGCCAGCGCCGCGCGCAGGGCGGGGGGTGGATCGAAGCCGCCATCGAGCACGGCGGCCAGGCGGCGGATTTCGGCGTCGCTCAGCGCCAGCCGCGCGCCGACCGGCCGCTCCACCGGGGTTCGCAGTCGCTCCAGGGCCGGATGCACCAGCGGCTCGCTTTCGCCGTCGCGGCGCGCTTCGATGGTCCGCCCGAGCTCAGCCTGCCGCGCGACCCAGCCGGCGATGGCCGCCATCTCGCGCAGCAGCTCGGCTTTCTGGTTCGGTTCGAGGCCGAGCCGCGCGCGCAACCGGTCGAGTTCGGCGTCGAGCACGGCGTTGGTCAGGGCTTGAAAGCGGGACATGGGTCACCTCCTATTGAGCAATATTTTACTCAATAGGGAGGGGGCTGGCCAGCCGGGCGCTCGCCGGTCCACCGTAACCTTACCCTTCGGCCCATCGCCAGGTTGGCATCCGGCCATTCGCAAGGCAGCCGTCCGACTGGAGGCTACTCAGGAAAATTGATCGATCGGGAGAGAGGAATGTCTGGCACGATTGTAATGCTGCTGTTGGGTCTGGGAACGCTCCTGGTCGGTACTGGGCTGCTGGGAACTCTGCTGGGCCTGCGGGGCAAACTGGAAGGTTTCTCCAACACCGCCATCGGCACGGTCATGACCGCCTATTATCTGGGCTATGTGATCGGGACCTTCCTGGCGCCGGTGCTGATCCGGCGGGTGGGCCACATCCGCGCGTTCGCCGCCCTGGCGGCGGTGGGTTCGGCCGCGGTGCTGTGCCATGGTTTGCTGGTGCATCCCGTCGCCTGGTTCGCCCTGCGCGCGGTGACCGGCGTGGCGGTGCTGGGGGTCTACATGGTGGTGGAAAGCTGGCTCAACGAGCAGTCGCCCCAAGTCCTCCGCGCTCGAGTCTTCGCCGCCTACATGATGGTCAGCCTGATCAGCCTGGCGCTGGGTCAATACCTGATCCTGGTCGGCGACATCGGCGCCCTGACCCTGTTCGCCGTGGCTTCCATGCTGTTCACGCTCGGTCTGGTGCCGATCGCCGCCACCCGAATGCATGCGCCCCAACCACAGTTGCATCCTCCTTCCCTGAGTTTTGGGCGGTTGCTGCAACTGTCGCCACTGGCGACCCTCGGCGCCTTCATGGCGGGGATTGTCAATAGCGCCTTCTGGGGGCTGGGGGCGGTGTTCTCGCATCGAGTGGGACTGTCGGAGACCGGCACCGCGCTGTTCATGAGCGCGACCATCCTCGGCGGGGCCTTGTTGCAATGGCCGATCGGGCGGTGGTCGGACCACCACGGCCGGCGCGGCGTGCTGACGCTGGTCAGCTTCGCCGCCATGGCGATGGCCCTGCTGGTGTTGCTGGTCATGCATCATTCGCTGGCCGCCCTGATCGCCTGCGCCTTTCTCTACGGGGGCCTGATGTTCTCCATCTACAGCCTCAGCGTGGCGTACATGAACGATCGCCTGCAAGCGCCGGGCGAGGTGTTGGAAGCCACCCGCGGGCTGCTGCTGGTGATGGTCGAATGGGTTCGCCTGCCCCGCCGCCTCTGGTATCCTTCGAATGGTATTTTCCAACTTCGATATGCATAACCACGCCATCGAGATCGCCATGCGCTTCGAGGATCTGCCCCCGAACGATCGCCAACAGGCCGAATCCGCCGCCTGTCGGTTCCTGGTGCAACATCGCTACGTCAGCCTGGACGAGGCCTGTCAGACCCAGGACCTGACCCTGCCCGATCTCTGGGACCG
>DAIRDI010000116.1:6496-8881 GCA_036796235.1 Candidatus Competibacteraceae bacterium
GACGACGACCTCGGCCATAACGAACGGCTGATCCAGCAAGCGCTGGACCAGATCGGCGCGACCGATTCCGTCATCGTCGCCACCAAGGGCGGATTGCGCCGGCCCAGCGGCGCCTGGGTGACGGATGGCAGTCCAGACTGGCTGCGGCGATCCTGCGAAGCCAGCCTCAAGGCCCTGAAGACCGATCGAATCGAGTTGTATCAACTCCACGCTGTCGATCCCAAGGTGGATTTCCGCCGGTCGCTGGAGGCGCTGGTTGCGCTGCGGGAGGAAGGCAAGATCCGGCATCTGGGGCTGTCCAATGTCAGTCAGGCGCAACTGGAGCAGGCCCTGAGTTTCACTCCGATCGTCTCGGTGCAGAATCGCTGCAATATCCACGACCAGCGGGATGTTCGCAACCCGATGGTCGATTTCTGCCGGAGCCGGCAGGTCACTTACATTCCCTATAGTCCGGTGGGCGGGCATCACGGTCATCGCCAGCTCGCCCAGGATTCGCTGCTGAGCCAGTTGGCGACGAAATATCAGGTCTCGCCGCACCAGATCGCCCTGGCCTGGCTGCTCGGCAAGGGCGAGCATGTGTTGCCGATTCCGGGCGCCAGCAAGGTCGCCAGCATCCGCGACAGCCTGCGGGCGGTGGAGTTGAGCTTGGACGGCGCGGATAGCGCCGCCCTGGACCGGTTGCCCGGACGTTAGGAACAGCCATGAGAGCGCTGCTCCCGGCTTGAAGGCATTCGGACTCTTTTGTGGAGCTGCTGATGAACACCGCGCTGCTCGCCTTATCCGGTGGTCAGGATTCCACCACCTGTCTGTACTGGGCGCTGGACCGGTTCGGCGCCGGCAACGTCGCGACGGTGACTTTCGATTACGGCCAGCGCCACCGCATCGAACTGGAATCCGCCGCGCGGGTGGCGGCGCTGGCCGGCGTCCACCACACCGTGCTGCCGATCAATACCTTCGCCGCCCTGGGCGGCAACGCGCTGACCGACGCCGCCGTGGCCGTGCAACCGGGCGTGGATGCCCGCACGCGCCTCCCCAACACCTTCGTCCCCGGTCGTAACCTGATTTTCCTAACCTTCGCCGCCGCCTTGGCCTATCAGCGGGCCATCCACCATCTGGTGACCGGGGTGACCCAAACTGACTACAGCGGCTATCCCGACTGCCGGGAGGCCACCCTGCGAGCGCTGGAACAGGCTATCCGGCTGGGCATGGACTACGACCTCACCCTCCATGCGCCGTTGATGTTCAAATCCAAGGCCGAGAGCGTGCTGCTGGCCCGCGATCTGGGCGCTTTACCGGCGCTGGCCTACAGCCACACCTGCTACAACGGCCAACAGCCGCCGTGTGGGGTCTGCCCGGCGTGCGAGCTGCGCGCCAAAGGCTTCGCCGAGGCTGGGATTCCCGACCCGCTGGTGGAGCGGTTCCGCGACGTCGCGCCGCGACCTCCCGCCGGATGAGGCGCGGCGGAACCCAGCACCAGCGCGGTGGAGGCCGGTTGGGTTTCCGCCGCGCTCCCAGCCAGCCGGCCATGCTGCCCGTTCCGGCTGGAGCCGACCTTCAGCCGGTCCCGCCGTGGGATCATTCCGTGCGTCCGAGCCAACCCCGCACGATGTCTTTAACTTCTTCCATCCCCTGTACCCCAAAATGGATGATGGCGATAAACGCGGCGGCGTAGGCCAGGATCGCCAGCGCGGCGATCAGGATGGCCAGCAGGATGGCGTAGCCGTCTTCCTCGATCATTCCCACGCCGATGCAAAAGATGACCATGGCCGGAAACGTGTTGGTTAAGGGAATAGGCAAGATCATGAGCGTGGCCATCGCGCACACCAGGACGCCGATGAGGGTCAAACCGCCGCGACCGTGCGCCCAAGCCAGGCGGGGTTTCAGGAAGCGTTCAATCTTCTCGAAAAACCGGATCGCCGCGCCGAGCATTTTCCGCGCTAAATCCCGCTTGATGGTGATGCGGGTGGTCCAGCCCGGGAGCCAGGGAACTCGGCGCCCGCACAGCATTTGCAAGCCCAGTAACAGCAGGATCACCCCAAAGGGGGTGCTGTAGCCAGCGGCTGGCACCGGTAGTGCGCTGGGCAGACTGAGAAAAACCAGCAAAAGACCGAATCCCCGGTCTCCCAGAGTCTCCAAGATGCTGCCTACACGCAAATTTTCGTGTTCGCACAAGGCTAAAATGGCCTTCAAGTCGGTAGATAGTCGATGCATCGGCGCGGCGCTCGGATGGTGGGTAGTTGATGAGGCATTTCGTTTGAAATGGTCAACGCCAAAATGATGGATGACCTCGATCGCTCGGAGACGACGCCCAGACCTGGTTCCCGGCGTTCCGCGCGTCTTGCGCGGGGGTCAAAGGGAGCCATCCTCCGGAACGACAGATCCCGG
>DAIRDI010000117.1:0-8870 GCA_036796235.1 Candidatus Competibacteraceae bacterium
CATATCTTCAATGCATTGCGCCGTATCCAAGGCTGTCGGCATACCGGAGAGCAGGAATAGCGCTGTTTTCCTCGGGCGATCATCCACGGTTACTCTGGTGGTTCCGTACCCCGATTCATGATCTCCACATATCCGTGGTAACTAAATAAACGGTTGCGTTGTCGAGCGGTGATCTCCCGCACGATACCGAGCCGTTCCAGATTTCCCAGGGTCTTGTTGACCGTGGCTGGGGTAATTCCGGTCTTTTCCACCAGCCAGCCTGACGTGGCGATGGGATGCTCCATCAGCGCCCGATGCACCGCCAGGGTTGACGCCGCCGCTCGTCCCAGCCCGCTGATTTTGTCCCGGTCTTCATCACACAAATCGAGGAGTTGTCGCGCCGTTTCCACCGCCTGGGCGGCGGTGACGATGACCGCCTCGGCGAAGAAATCGAGCCAGGCCTCCCAATCACCGTGCAGACGCACCGTGTCGAGCAGTTCGTAATAATACCGGCGGTGGGTTTTGAAGTAGAGGCTCAGATAGAGTATCGGCTCGCGGAGTATCTTTTGCTCGCATAGCAGCAGGGTGATCAGCAGTCGGCCAAGACGGCCGTTACCGTCGAGAAAAGGGTGGATCGTCTCGAACTGCACGTGCGCCAGAGCGGCCTTGAGCAGTGCCGGGGTCGGTTCGGGCTGATCGTGCAGAAAAAGTTCGAGCTTGCCCATGCATTCCAGCACTGCTTCGGCTGGAGGTGGCACGAAGGCGGCATTGCCGGGTCGGGTACCACCGATCCAGTTCTGGCTGCGCCGAAATTCCCCCGGCATCTTGCGGCCACCACGCCCCTTGGCCAGCAGTACGCCATGCACTTCGTTGAGCAGCCGCAGAGACAATGGAAACCCTTCAGCCAACCGACCGAGGCCATGATTCAGGGCGGCGACATAGTTGCTGACCTCAAGCACGTCATCCAGAGGGGCTCCCGGTTCCTGGTCCAGTTCGAACAACAGGAGATCCGCCAGCGACGATTGCGTTCCCTCGATCATGGAGGAGAGCACGGCCTCCTTGCGGACATACAGATAAAGGAACAGCGAGGTGTCTGGCAGGAGGATGGAAACGCTGTCCAACCGGCCCAGCGCCAGCAGCGCCCGATCAAATTTGCCGCGCAGCTCCGGCGTCCAGTCGATGGGTGGACGCGGCGGCAGCGCAGCGGGCACAAAAGCCCGCACCTTCTCCCCTACCGTCGATACCGTCACATAATGCCCTTGGATCTCGCGCTTCATGCGTCCTGCCTCAAACCTAAAACAAGATTTAACTTTATTTTATCTTAAAGCCTTATCCTAAAATAGCACGGACAGCGCGTCCGGCGCCTTGCCGCGCGGCGGCGACCTCCCACGCTTGTCAATTGCGCCGTGGCCTGGCCTGTTCGGCCGTCCGCGCGATCGAGTCCAGTTTTTCACGGACTTCCTCGTCCAACAAAGCCGCCGGCACGAAAGGAGCGAGGGTGTGATAGTCGGTCTTGCGCATCAGGTTGGGCAAGCCGAGCTGTTCATAAAACTTGCGAAAGAGCGGATCGAGAAAATCGTCGCTCGCCTTGATATCCGCTCCCCAGGGAGACGGCTTGCCCAGCGCGGCCAGCGCCGCTTCGATCTCCCGGATCGTGCTGTCCATGCGATCGCGCCAAGTCAGGCCAAAGATCTCCCCCTCTTGCTCCCGACCTTGCGCTTCCGTGAAGGCCAGCAGCGTCTCGCGGGCGCAGAGATAATTCTCCAACTCGCGCTGGCGCCACATCAATTGGCATAGTTGCGGATCTGTTGGCGGTTGTTGCTCGAGACGGTCGTAGAGGGCTATTCCCAAAAGATCGGGTTTCGCTTCCCGAAGCCCATAAAAGTGTTCCTGCGCCTTGCGGGGCTGATTGGCGACGTAGTGGACGAAAGGCCGTTCCAGAACCGCCTGAGCGGGATGGTCCAGCCGCTCCGCGAAGGCGCGCAGAATGGCCAGATCGGTGGAGCCTTCCAGGTAAAGCACCCAGCCCGTCTCCTCCGCCAGGTAATAGTGTTCGAAACCGATCTCCTTGAGCGCCTTGAGCACTTGGCTGCCCCGATCATCAATGCGGTGAGGTTGACCGACAAAGGCGATCACCACATCACGATCCGCCGCTTCATTCAGAATCACCTCGGAGTGGCTGGCGGCGATGATCTGGCTACCGGTCCGCGCGGCGGTTTCCGCGAGAATCTGATAAATCTGTCGTTGCCGCAGGATTTCCAGGTGGGCGTCCGGCTCGTCCAGGAGTAAGACCGCGCCCGGGTTCGCGGTCATGTGGGCGAGGAGCAGCAGCGTCTGTTGCTGGCCGCGGCCACTGGACGAGATGTCGAGCCGGATGTTCCCACGCGTGCGGTAGGACATGACGATTTCGCCCCGCTCCCTAATGTAGTCGGGCGGGTCGAGCCTGATCCCAAAAAGGGCCTCCATGCGCCCGGCGAGTTGTTCCCACTGGGAAGACCCATCCTGACTCTGGAGTACCTGGTAGCAGAGGTTGCGCATGACCTCGGCGGTGCGTCCTTCACCGAGCCGGACGTTGATCGCGCCTTCGTCGAGTCGCGTTTCGTTAGCGGCGAGGCCTGACATGGGCGGCAGGTAGGCGATGTGGAGTGGCGCTGCCTCCTGTGGCACCTCCATACGTCCGTCATCAGGCAAGCGCAAGGATCGGCAATACAGCGATTCCTCGTTGGCGTAATAGAACTCCAGGCCGCAAGTCCAAGGCTTGCCGCCGGAAATGCCCTCGACGAGGATGTCGATAAAAATTTTCTTCGTACCGTTGCCATGCGCGGATTCCTGCGTGTGCAAGTCACGCCAGAGCAGTTTCACCGCCGGCACCGGCACGGCAATCAAATCCCGCCGATTAATAGTCACACCGGGCCGTGTTTTTGGCACATTGCCGGTGCCACGTTTTTCAATCCAGCGTTTGACCCCAATATCCCACAGGGCGAGAGCCTGCAACGCCGAGGTCTTGCCAGCGTTGTTCGGGCCAATCAGCACGACGCGGTCGCCTAAATCCAGTTCCACATCCTGGAAGAGCTTGAAGTTGCGGATCGTGAGCTTGTTCAGCATGGCGGTTATTTCTATCTATCTGCGTCTATCCATCAACTTGTGAAGTTCCAGAACCAAAATATGAACACGGGTTGATGGATTTTCTTCGCTCGTTTTCCGAGCATCCAGTTCCGCTTGCCGAGCATTTATAATAGCTATAGAAGTCTTTTCCTGGAGCAGGCTATAGATACCTTTCTGACCCTTTTCATAGCTATTAAACCCTGGCTGTTTTCGTAATTCATAGACAACCGCATTACAAATAGACCGACCATCTGTTGCATGAAAAGATCGGCGAGTATAGATAAAATGCAGCAAAAGCCAATACTCAAAGCACGGAACAGAAGTAATAGCTACAAAAGGTTTATTATGTGCCTTTAACTCTTCGATTCTTTTTATAGCACCCTGATAAGAGGGATGTTTATCTTGGTCAAATACGCAGAAAACCTGGTCATAAGAGTCAGAACCAACAGCAACATCTTCAAGATAAAGCATTTTCGCATGATCAACAACTCGATCTGGAGAAGAACCATCGCTTGGCGCAATTGATACTCTGGAAGTCAGCAACCGATGGATACGACAAAACTCTCCAAAATAATTGGGTTCCGTCTTACTCCCTTCACAAACAATGAGGTAACGGGAGCCTTGAGCGCGCTCCTTGCGTACACGTTCCAGTTCGGCTGTTTGTCGCGCCTTCCGCTTACGAAAGAGCTCATCCTTTCCCATAAAAATCCAAATCTTTCAGAAGCGGAATACCGCCGTACCGCCCATTCAAATAACCTCGTTCAACCGCTTCATTATCGCGCGGGCTGAAGTCCGCTAGTGGATAAAGCTGGGTTGAGTACTGGTCATCCTTTTCCATAAACCATATCTGGTCGCGCCGCAATAATTTTTGACTGAGAACCGTCGTGTCGTGGGTCGTAAAAATCAATTGCGCCTTGCTTTCATGTTGATGGAAAATTTTTACCAGATAATGAACTATCAACGGATGCAGACTGGTATCAAATTCATCGACTACTAGAATTCGATTATTTTCCACGACGTCCAGCCATGGCCCCACCAATGCGAACAATGCCCGAGTGCCATCGGATTCCTCATCTTGGTTGAATTCGATGAGTTCGCGACTTTCCACATCTTCACGCAGGAACCTGACTTCTACCATATCCTTGCCCTCCATTTGCCGGCTCATTTCGGCGCGTAGCACGGCAGGAAGTTCCTTGGGCAGCAAGTCTGGCGAAAATACCTGGGTCTGAATACGAATGTCAGCAATGGGAAGATCGGCGGCATTGAGAAATTCCAGCACGCGCTGCTTCTGAGCTTCCTCTTGGCAACGCCTGATGGTGTAACCCGGTCCGAAACTCAAATACGGCGCCATGATCCGCAAGCGTTTCTGGAACCAGACCAAAACCGGTTTTAATTGCTCGTTGTTAAGTTGAAGCGCGGTGGATAGGAAAAGAGCATTAGGCCGGGTCTGTTCCTTCCAGGCTTGCCGCTTGCGCCCTCCCAGGAAAGAAGGGCTGAAGCGGTATTGATCCTGACCGGAATCCGGATCCAGAACCCGCTGGAACCAGCGCCGCACCCGACCTTCCGGGCAGGCGAACAACCATTCCTCGCTCACCCGCCGCTGGTTACAGCGAAAACCGTACTGATAACGAACCCCATCCTCCACAAAGATCACCTCGAACTCGCTGTCCCCGGCGCGCGAGGCCGCTGTCAGCTTGAACGGCTCAACCGGGATGTCTTCGTTAGCCTGGCTCTCCTTGGCGGAATGGATCACGCGGTCACGCACGAAATCCAGGGCGCGCACCAAGGTGCTTTTGCCCGAAGCGTTGGGTCCGTAGATAACGCTCGAACGCAGCAGACGCGGCATGAGTTCGACAGTATCCGGATCGAAGGTATTGAAAGATTCCAGTTCCTTAAAATAGCGGGAAGCAGCCATGCTCAGGGTCTGGCGATCTCGAATAGAACGGTAGTTTTCAACGCTGAACTGAATAAGCATGACCGAGCATGGTTAGAAATAACGATTTGAAAGCCATTTTTTACTTAATAAAGCAAAAAATCAATCAAATTCCATCCTGACTCCTCCGCCCCCGCCAATCCCAACCCACTTGATCTCCCTCACCGCTTCCAGATCTCCTGATCGATCTCGCCTCCCAGTTCCGGATAGTCCGCGCTGTGGAAGACCGGCTCCTGACCGGCCTTGCGCTGCGCGAAATAGTCCTGGGTCAGCTTCACGACGGTGCCGGAGAGCAGGACAATCGCGATCAAATTGATCGTCGCCATGAGCCCCATGGACGCATCGGCGGCGTCGAACACCGTGGCGACGGTCTGCACCGATCCCCAGACGACCATCAGCAGCAACGCGCAGCGCAAGATCATCACGCCCGTGCGGTTGGCCACGCCCAGATAGGTCAAGGCGTTCTCGGCATAGGAGTAGTTGCCGATGATGGAGGTGAAGGCGAAGAAGAAGATCGCGATCGCGATGAAGTACGTGCCCGCCCCGCCGATATGGACGCTCAGCGCCGACTGGGTGAGCTGCGTGCCGGTGACGCCGGAGCCGGGTTCGAGCACGCCCGAGAGCAGGATCAGCAGCGCCGTCGCCGTGCAGACCAGGATCGTGTCGATGAAGACCCCGAGCGCCTGGACCAGCCCCTGCGAGGCGGGATGATGCGGCTGCGGCACCGCGCAGGCCGCGATGTTCGGGGCCGAGCCCATGCCCGCCTCGTTCGAAAACAAACCGCGCTTGATGCCGTTCAACATGGCCGCCATGATGCCGCCGGTCACTCCGCCCGCGGCCTCTTGCAGGCCGAAGGCGCTCTTGAAGATCGTGGCCAGCATGCCCGGCACCTGATCGATGTTCATCACCAGGACCACAGCCGCCAGCAGGAGGTAGATCCCGGCCATGAACGGCACGACGATTTCCGCCACCTTGGCGATCTGCCGAATGCCGCCGAAGACGACCAGCCCCACGATCGCCGCGATGATGAGGCCCGTGACGAGCTTCGGCAGGCCGAAGGCGCCCTCGACCGCATCGGCGATGGAATTGGCCTGGACCGCGTTGAACACCAAACCGAAGGAGATCAGGAGCGACACCGAGAAGATCACCGCCGCCCACGGGGCGCGCAATCCTCTCGCGATATAGAAGGCCGGGCCGCCGCGATATTGGCCTTCCGCGTTCTTGACCTTGAAAAGCTGGGCGAGGGTGCTTTCGGAATAGGCGGTCGCCATGCCGACCAGAGCCACCATCCACATCCAGAAAATCGCTCCCGGACCGCCCAGATAGAGCGCCACGGCGACCCCGGCGAGGTTTCCCGTCCCGACCCTGGAAGCCAGACTCACGGTCAATGCCTGAAAAGGTGTGATACCCGCCGCGTCGGCTTCGCGCGAGCCGCGAATGACGCGGAACATCTCGCCGAAATGGCGAAATTGGATAAACCCGAGGCGGAGTGTGAAGAAGAGGCCCACACCCAAGAGGCCATAGATCAGAATGTAGCTCCAGAAAACCGTGTTTAGGAAATCAATGACGGCGACCATGTTGCTATCTCTTTGTCTAGGAATGGGAAAGCGAATCCGCTACGCCGGAGTATCCGGGTTTCCAACATTCTCGGTCAAGCAAGCATCCTGGGGCTTGGGGGCGCGGAGATCATAAAACCGTCAAGAACCCGTAAGCAATCAGTCACATTTCTTCGATAGCGTTATAAATTCCATCAAATTCACGGAGTACCATCCATGCGCGTCTCTGGGTTACCCGTCCTGGGGTTGGCGATGGCGTTGCTCGTCGCTGGCTGCAACAGCAGTTCCAGTTCCAGTTCCAATGTTCCCGACGATCAGTCGCCAGAATTGTCCCTGACCTTGCTGCACATCAACGACCATCATTCCCGCCTCCAGCCTAATACCGGCGCCGATCTCCGCTTCAACGGCCAAACCACGCGGGTGGAGACCGGCGGATTCCCTCGGGTGGTGGCCAAAATGCGCGAGTTGAGCGCGGGTCGCGACGACGTTCTCAAGCTGCACGCCGGCGACGCCATCACCGGCACCCTGTTCTACACCCTCTTCAAGGGCGAAGCCGACGCCGAATTGATGAATGAAGTCTGCTTCGATGCATTCGTCCTCGGCAACCACGAATTCGACGACAGCGACGCCGGGCTCGCCCGGTTCCTGAGCGCGCTCAACGCGCCGGGCGCCAGTTGTCGGACCCCGGTGATCTCGGCGAACGTCGTGCCGGAGATCGGTACCCCGCTGGCCCCCACCGCGATCGATGACTTCTTCGAGCCCTACGTTATCCATGACGTGGCCGGTCAGCGCGTCGGGATCATCGGTCTGACCATCGCCAACAAGACCCGGAACTCATCCAGCCCCCTGCGCAGCACGCAATTTCTGGATGAAACCACCACCGCCCAACGCTACATCGACGAGTTGACCGGCATGGGCGTGAACAAGATCGTGCTGCTCACTCATCTGCAATACATCAACGACCTGCGTCTGGCGGAATCCTTGCGCGGGGTGGACGTCATCATCGGCGGCGATTCCCATACCTTGCTGGGCGAAGCGTTCGCGGACTTCGGCCTCAATCCTCAAGCCCCCTATCCCACGCTGACCACCGACCTGGACGGCAATTCCGTGTGCGTCGCCCAAGCCTGGCAGTATTCCGAAGTGGTGGGCGAGCTGAAGGTGAACTTCGACGGTCGCGGCCGCGTGACCGCCTGTGAGGGCACGCCGCACTTGCTGTTGGGCGATACGTTCCAAAGAGTTCCCGAGAGCGGCGGCGCGCGGGAGGAGTTGAGCGGCGCGGCCCGGCAAGAAGTGCTTGATCTCATCGCCGCCACCCCGGAGCTCAGCATCGTGACCCCGGACCCCGCCGCCGATGCGAAGCTCGCGGTGTTCGCCACGCAAGTGGACGTCCTCAAAGAGACCGTGATCGGTCAGGTGACCGAGGATCTGTGCATCGAGCGCATCCCCGGCCAGGGCCGCAGCAGCCTGGCCAATCCCTCGTGCAGCGCGGCCGGCACGGCGCCGCGCGGCGGCGACATCCCGCAACTGGTCACCCGCGCCTACCGCGAGCGCAGCTTCGAAGCCGACGTCGCCATTCAGAACGCGGGCGGCGTGCGGGTGGACGTCCCAGCGGGCCCCTACACCATCGGCGACGCCTATACCTTGCTCCCCTTCGCCAACACGCTGGTCAATTTGGATCTGAGCGGCGCGGAGATCCGTCAAGTACTGGAAGAAGCGATGGATTTCGCCATCACTCCGGGGGGGTCCACGGGCGCGTATCCTTATGCTTCCGGAGTGCGCTGGAAAGTGAATCTGAACGCTCCGTTCGGCGGTCGAATTTTGGATCTGGAAGTGAAACTCAAGGGCGCGAGCGGCTGGTCGCCCCTCGATGAGAGTGCGACCTACAAGGTGGTCACCAACAGCTTCATCGCCGCCGGTCGCGACGGGTATCTCACCTTCGGCACGGCCACGGCCGAAGGCCGCACGGTTGACACCTTCATCGACTACGCGCAAGGGTTCATCGATTACATCGAGCAGGACGCCGGCGGCGTGCTGAGTCGCGAACCGCTGGATGAGTACAGCACCCAGGCGATCTATTGCGCCACTGCGGTGGGCGCCGTCGATCAGGACTGGTGCGACCGGCTGCCGGCATTCTGATCGACGCTCTCTCGAACCCGCAATCCGTAGCGCCAACCCCCCTCGCCCCTGGTGCAAGAATGGCCAGGGATGAGGGTGATACGACGCGACGCACCGTGGCGGGAACTCGCGAACGCTCGATTATGCCGATTCGCCTTCGCCCAGCAACCGCTGGATGATAA
>DAIRDI010000118.1:0-8848 GCA_036796235.1 Candidatus Competibacteraceae bacterium
TGCGCGGCGGCGATGCGACGCTGGCCCGGCTGCATCCGCGGTTCCCCGAGGCAGCGGCGCGGCTGGAGCGGTTCTATGGTTCCCGCGCCGAAGTGGAACCGAAGGAAATCAAAACCCTGCGCGCCGATCTGGAGCGCCTGCTCGGCCAGCGCGAAAGCTGGGAGACGCCGCTGTTGCGCGAGCTGTTCGGCATTCTGTGGGCGGGAGCGCGGCGGCGGCGGCGTTCGACGGATCACGAGCGGCTGTGGATCAGCCTGGCCGGTTTCTGCTTGCGGCCGGGTTTCGGCTATCCGCTGGACGACTGGCGGGTCCGACAATTGTGGACGCTTTACGAGCAAGGTGTGCGGTTCGGCCAGGACGTCCAGAACTGGGCGGAATGGTGGACCCTGTGGCGACGGGTCGCCGGCGGACTGGATGCAGCGGCGCAATGGCGGCTGAGCGATGAATTGTTGCGGAATTTGCGCCCTCCGACCGGCAAGGCGGCCAAGGACAAACAACCGGGTATCGAGGACATGGCGCGGCTGGCGGCGGTGCTGGAGCGGTTGCCGGCGGCGCGCAAGGTCGAACTGGGCGAACTGCTGCTGGGGCGGCTGGCGCGCAGAGGGGAATCGCCGCAGCTCTGGTGGGCGGTAGGTCGGCTGGGTACGCGAGTTCCGCTCTACGGCAGCGCGCATGACATCGTGCCGGCGGCGACGGCGACGGTCTGGCTGGACCGGGTGCTGGATTTGGACTGGAAGAGCGTGGCCCCGGCCGCTTTCGCGGCGACCTTGCTGGCGCGACTGAGCGGGGATCGGGAGCGGGATTTGCAGGAAGGGCCGCGGGCGCGAGCAATCCAGCGGCTACGAGCGGCGAAGGCTCCGGCTTCGTGGCTGCGGATGGTTGCGGAGGTGGTGGAACTGGACGAAGCTGACGCTGGCCGGGTGTTCGGCGAGGCGCTGCCGCCGGGGTTAAGACTGGTTGGGTAGGGATCGATAAGCAGGGCGCCGGACGGTCTGGATAGCCAGTCCGACCCCCTGCTTTCTAGATCGAGTAATGACGCGGGTCAATAACGACCGCCGCCGCCGCTCCGGCCGCCACCGCCACCGTAGCCGCCGCCGCCGCTCCGGCCGCCACCGCCACCGTAGCCGCCCCGACCGCCACCGCCACCGCCACCGCCAAAACCACCGCCCCCACCGCGGCGGCCACCGCCGCCACCACCTTCCTGCGGACGAGCTTCGTTTACGGTGAGATCGCGGCCTTCAATATTCTTGCCGTTGAGCGAGGCAATAGCGTCTTGCGCCTCTTGATCGGTGCCCATTTCGACGAAACCGAAGCCCTTGGAGCGTCCGGTTTCACGGTCGGTGATCACTTGCGCCGACAGCACCGCACCGTGTTCGGCAAACATCTGTTCCAGGTCGTTGCTGCTGACACCGTAGCCCAGGTTGCCTACATATAGCCTTTTACCCAATTCGAACGCTCCTAAGGTGAAGATACGAGAAAAACTGCGTCTTGAAATAATGACCAAAAATTTTCACCACATGCTTAAAACTAACAGGACTTGCACGGTTTGTCATTACCGTAGCAGCGGGAATTCCGCAATGGGCTGAAAAAAACCGAATGACAGTCCAAATTGTCACGGTCGGAGGGCTTCGATATCCCTATTCCCGCCGCTTCAGCCCTGGTTCATGGTGGGCCGCGGTAACCTTTCGACCAACGGAAGGTCTCTTGATCAGAAATCCCGCGGGTCATACGACCGTCAATAATCTCGCCCTGGGTGAAATCCGCCATGCGCATTCTTCCTCAGCTCGGCATCGTCGCGCTGCTGACCGGGCTAGCCCTCGGCGGCTGGCAGTGGTTCGCCAGTTCCGAGCCGGGCGATGGCGACGACCGGCGCGCCCGCCCAAGCGGTCCGGTCGCGGTCGAAACCGCCGCCGCGCGCCTCGGCACGGTGCGGGAAACGGTGACGGCGGTCGGCGCCACCCGCGCGGTCAGTTCGGTCCGGATCGTGCCGACGGCCTCGGGCCTAGTGACCCGCATCGCCTTTCAGTCCGGCCAGCGGGTCGAAGCCGGCGCGGTGCTGGTCGAACTGGACAGCGCCAGCGAGCGGGCGGCGGTGAGTGAGGCTGAGAGCGAGTTGGCCAACCTGCGCCGACAAGTGAGGCGCGCCGAAACGCTGCGCGCCCAACGCCTGCTGTCGGCGGCCGATCTGGACGATCTGCGTTCCCGACTCGGCGTCGCCGAGGCCCGATTGGAAGCCGCGCGCGGTCAACTGCAAAAGCGCGTCGTCCGGGCGCCGTTTGGCGGGGTGGTGGGGCTGCGCAATATCCATCTCGGCAACTATATCGATTCCAACACCATCCTGACCACCCTCGACGATCTGGAGACCGTCGAACTGGAATTCCGGATTCCGGAGCGATATTTCCGGGCGGTGCAAACCGGCCAGACGGTGGTCGCCGCCAGCGCCGCCTTTCCCGACCGAACCTTCGCCGGCGTGGTGCATGAGGTGGATACCCGCATCGACGCCGCCACCCGCGCGTTCCGAGTCCGGGCCGCATTGCCTAACCCGGACGCCCTGCTGCCGGACGGGCTGTTCATGGCGGTCAATCTGGTGGTCGCCGAGCGTGCTGATGCGGTGCTGGTGCCCGAGGAGGCGATCATCAGCGAGGGCGGCGAGAACTATCTTTACGTGGTCGACGGCGCGACGGCGGCCAAGACGACGATCATCCTGGGGCAGCGACTCGACGCCGGGGTCGAGGTGCGGGCTGGACTGGCGCCGGGCAGCGAAGTCGTGACCCGAGGCCATCAGTCGTTGCGCGATGGGTCGCCGATCCGCCCGGTCAGGGAACGGGCGGCCGACCAGAGTCCGGGCGACCGACCCCGGCACGCCTCCTGACCGTTCGAGACCCTCCCATGTTCCTGTCCGACCTGTTCATCCAGCGCCCGGTGTTCGCCCTGGTGGTCAGCCTGCTGATCGTGGTCGGCGGCGTGATGGCCCTGCGCGAGTTGCCGGTGCGCGAGCTGCCGGCCGTCGAAACCTCGGTGGTCACGGTCACGACGCGCTACACCGGCGCCGCGCCGGGGATCATCGACACCGAAATCACCGAGATCATCGAAGGCGCGGTGGCCCGGGTCGATGGGGTCCAGCGCATCGAATCCAACTCCCGCGAGGGCGTCGGCCAGACCCGGGTCATTTTTTCGCCCGACCGGAATATTGACAGCGCCGCCGCCGACGTGCGCGACGCGGTCGGCGCGGTGGCCAACCGTTTGCCGGACGAAGCCGACGAGCCGCGGGTGGTCAAGGCTGACAGCGACAGCCAGCCGGTGATGCGGATCTCCCTGACCAGCGACCGGTTGTCCGCCGAGGAACTGACCCGTCTAGCCGAACGGGTGGTGCTGGACCGATTGACCACGGTCAGTGGAGTGGGGGAGGCGACCGTATTCGGCGCCCGCCGCCAGGCGATCCGGGTCTGGCTGGATAACGGTGCGCTGGCGGCGCGCGGATTGACCGTCGCCGATGTCGAGGCCGCCCTGCGTCGGGCTAACGTGGAATTGCCATCGGGTTCGCTGGAGTCCACGAACCGGCAGTTGCTGGTGCGGATCAACAGCCGATTGCAAACCGTCGAGGAGTTCCGCAATCTGACCATCGTCCAGCGCGACGGCTACCCGATCAGGCTATTTGAAGTGGCCGAAGTGGAGCGGGGCGTGGAGGACGACCGCACCCAGGTGCGCACCAACGGCGAGAACTCGGTCACGCTGGGCATCATCCGCCAGTCCCGGGCCAACACCCTGGAAGTCTCGCGGGGAGTGCGGGTCGAGATCGAGCGAATCCGGCCGCAACTGCCCGAGTCGGTGCGGATGACGGTCGCCACCGATGACGCTATATTCATCTGGGCCAGCATCGTCGAGGTGCTGAAAACGCTGCTGATTGCGGTCGGGATAGTGGTGCTGGTCATTTTCGCCTTTTTGCAATCGGTTCGGGCCACGCTGATTCCGGCGGTGACGATTCCGGTGGCGGTCATCGGTTCCGGCCTGTTGCTGGCGGCGCTGGGTTTTTCGATCAATTTACTGACGCTGCTGGCGCTGATTCTGGCCATCGGCCTGGTGGTGGACGACGCCATCGTGGTGTTGGAGAACGCCCAGCGCCGGGTGGATCAGGGCGAATCACCGTTGGTCGCGGCCTATCGCGGGACCCGGCAGGTGACCTTCGCGGTCTTGGCCACCAGCGCGGTACTGATCGCGGTCTACGTGCCGCTGTCGCTGCTCGGCGGCGAGATCGGCAAGCTGTTCCAGGAATTCGGCCTGGCGCTGGCTTCAGCGGTGGTGATCTCGACCTTCGTGGCCCTGTCGCTGACGCCGATGCTGTGCTCGCAACTGCTGGGGCGCGGGAACGCTACGCCCAATCTCTTCATGCGCGGCGCGGAACGGGCGTTCGCGACCCTGGAACGCGGCTATCGGGCGGCGCTGGCCGGGGCGCTGGCCATGCCGTTGGTGGTGTTGGCCGTCACCGTGCTGCTGAGCGCGGCGGCGGTGTTGCTGTATCGCGAACTGCCGCGGGAACTGGCGCCCAGCGAGGATCGCGGAGTGTTCTTTATCTCCGCCAATGCGCCGGAGGGCGCCACCCTGGCGTTCACCGACGCCGGAGTCCGCAAGATCGAGCAGGAACTGCAACCGCTGTTCGACAACGGCGAGGCCCAGCGTCTGGTGGCCATCGTCGGCCGGGGGGGCGGCAACCGGGCGTTCGTGGTGGTCGGTCTCACCGACTGGAGCGAGCGCGAGCGCAGCCAGCAGGACATCATCAATGCGCTGCGCGGTCCCCTGCGCGAGATCCCCGACCTGCGGGCCACGCCCAGCGGCCGTTCCAGTCTGGGCCGCAACGCCAGTTCGCGGACGGTGCAATTCGTGATCGGTGGACCCGATTACGCCACGGTGGTGGCCTGGAGCGAGGCTATCATGGCCCGTGCCCGGGAGAATCCGGGGTTGACCGCCATCGATCGCGATTACGAGGCCAGCCAGCCCACCCTGCGGGTCGAAATCAACCGCCCCTTGGCCGATCAGTTGGGCATTCCGGTCGAGCGCATCGCCGCCACCCTGCAAACGCTGCTGGCGTCGCGCGAAGTGACCACCTATATTGACCGTGGTCGCGAGTATGCGGTCATCGTGCAGGCGCGGGCCGCCGACCGACGCCAGCCCGGAGATCTCCAAGGCATCTTCGTGCGCGGTGACCAGAGCGGCGAGCTGGCGCCGCTGAGCGCCGTGGTCGATCTGCGCGAGGACACCTCGGCGCTGGCGCTGCGCCGCTTCGATCGGCTGCCGTCGGTGACCATTGAAGCCGCGCTGGTGGGCGATTACGATCTCGGTCGGGCCATCGACGCTTTCAACCAGATCGCCAGGGAGGAATTACCGGTTGAGGCGCGTACCTCGTTCACCGGGGTCGCCGAATCGTTTCTGGAAACTTCGGGCAGTCTGTATTTTACTTTTGGCTTCGCGCTGCTGATCGTGTTTCTGGTGCTGGCGGCCCAGTTCGAGAGCTTCGTGCATCCGTTCATCATTCTGGTGACCGTGCCGGTCGGGGTGACCGGGGCGCTGCTGGCGCTGTTGACGACCGGCCAGTCGCTCAACATCTACAGCCAGATCGGCTGCGTGCTGTTGATCGGGCTGATGGCCAAGAACGGCATCCTGATCGTGGAGTTCGCCAACCAGATGCGGGCGCAAGGGCTGGACGTGCGGGCGGCGGTGCTGGCCGGGGCCACTCAGCGGCTGCGGCCGATTTTGATGACCGTGCTGTCCACCGTGCTGGGCGCGCTGCCGCTGGCCCTGGCCACGGGAGCCGGCGCGGAGAGCCGGATCGCCATCGGCGTGGTGGTGATCGGTGGGTTGCTGCTGTCGAGTCTGCTCACTCTCTTTCTGACGCCGGTGTTGTATCATTTGTTGGCCGGCTTTACCCAGCCGGTCAACGCGATCCAGCAACGGTTGACGGCGCAACTGCACGATACGTCGCGGAGCGCGTCTCGGCTGGTGGGCGGGGTAGGCGTACGCGGCGAGGCTGGCGAGGGTTCTCGTGCGGCGGCCCTATTACAAAATCGTCATGAGATTGACGGATGATCGATGGCAATGACCCCGTCGGTGCTGGAAGGGGGTCGGGGAACGGGTGGAATTTCCTAACCGCTCGTGGATTTGGCTTGATAGTTTTAGTTGATGCTCCTCCAAACCACACTTTTATGAAACATTTTTTGCGGCGCTACCTACCCGACCCGCATTATTTTCGCTCGCACAAGCGCCTGCGATTCCTCGGCGAATGGCTGCACGATCCCCAACTCTGGCATTTCGGCCGTCGCTCGACCGTGCTCGGTCTGGCGGTTGGGGTGTTTTTTGCCTTTATCCCTTTTCCCTGGCAGTCGGCGCTCGCCGCCGCCGCCGCCATCTGGTTGCGGTTCAATCTGCCCGTGGCGGCGGCCATGGTGTGGATCACCAACCCGCTCACCATGCCGCCGATTTTTTACCTCACCTATCGTCTCGGCGCCTGGATTTTGGGCCAACCTCGGCAGAAGTGGGATTTCGAACCTACGCTGCACTGGCTCCTGCATAAAGCCGGCGATATCGTTTTGCCGTTGCTGGTCGGTTCGCTGATTACGGCTGTGGTGGCCGGGGGTCTGACATTCTGCATCGCGCACCTGTGCTGGCGGTGGTATATCATCAGCAAGTTTCGCCGCCGTCGGCGAGTCATCCCGCGCGGGCTGACGGGCCAGGTCGGGCAGAAGCTCTGACCGGTCGGGCCGTCGCTCCCTCCAGACGCGCTCTTCTCGAGCGTCGTGATCACTCAGGTACTGTCGCGCATGTCATCCCCCATCGAACGTTTTGAACAGCTCGCGCTGTCCCCACCGCTGCTGGAAACCCTCAAGGAAGTCGGGTACGAAGCGCCCTCGCCGATTCAGGCGGCCATCATTCCCTATCTGCTCGAGGGTCGCGACGTGCTGGGCCAGGCCCAGACCGGCACCGGCAAGACCGCGGCGTTCGCCTTGCCGTTGCTGGAACGGCTGGATTTGCGCGAAAGACAGCCGCAGGTTCTGGTGCTGACGCCCACCCGCGAACTGGCCATCCAGGTCGCCGAGGCTTTTCAAAGCTACGCCCGTCATCTGCCGGGCTTTCATGTGTTGCCCATCTACGGCGGCCAGAGCATCAGCCTCCAGCTTCGGCACCTCCGACGCGGCGTGCATGTGGTGGTCGGCACCCCGGGCCGGATCATGGATCATCTGCGCCGGGAAAGCCTGGATCTGGACCGGCTGCGCTGCGTGGTGCTGGACGAAGCCGACGAAATGCTGCGGATGGGCTTCATTGAGGATGTGGACTGGATTCTCGAACACACCCCGCCGGGCCGGCAGGTGGCGCTGTTCTCCGCCACCATGCCGGAGCCGATTCGCCAGGTGGCGCACCGTCATCTGCGCGATCCCCAGGAAGTCAAGATTCAAACCCGCACCGTCACCGTCGCCGCCGTCCAGCAGCGGTACTGTCAGGCCAGCGGTCCGCACAAGCTGGACGTCCTGACCCGGATCCTGGAAGTGGAGGAGGTCGATGCGGTTTTGGTGTTCGTGCGCACCAAGGTCGCCACCACCGAACTGGTCGAGCGGCTGGAGGCGCGCGGTCACGCCTGCGCGGCCCTGCACGGCGACATGACCCAGGTGCTGCGCGAGCGGACCATCGAGCAGTTTCGAAGCGGCGCTCTGGACATCGTGGTCGCCACCGACGTGGCGGCGCGGGGCTTGGACGTGCCGCGCATCAGCCACGTCATCAATTACGATATCCCCCACGACACCGAGGCCTACATTCATCGCATCGGCCGCACCGGGCGCGCCGGGCGCGGCGGTCAGGCGATTTTGTTCGTCGCGCCCCGCGAGATGCGCATGTTGCGCGCCATCGAAAAGGCCACCCGCCAGCCGATCGCGTCGATGCAGCCGCCGTCGCAAGCCGCGATCGCCGGCCAGCGCTTGAACCGGTTCAAGCAGCAAATCCGGGAGACGCTCGCTTCACAGGATTTGGACTTTTTTCATGAGGTCGTCGACCGGTTCGAGCGGGACGAGGAAATCAGCGTCCAGGACCTCGCCGCCGCGCTGACCTACCTGATGCAGCGCGACCGGCCGCTTCAAGTGCGGGAACCGGCGAGCCCGCGTGCGGCGGACGCCCCGCGCCCGCGCCCGGAGGTGGAAGGGGATGCGGAATCCAGACCGGCCAGGCCGCGGCGAGAGCAGCCCCGGGAAACAGCCGATCTCGACAAGGTCCGTTACCGGCTCGAAGTGGGTCACCAGCACGGCGCAACGCCGCAAAACATCGTGGGCGCCATCGCCAACGAAGCCGGCATCGAGAGCCGTTACATCGGCCGGATCGAGATTCACGACGACTACAGCACCGTGGACCTGCCCGACGGGATGCCCGAGGAGATTTTCCAGCATCTCAAAAGAGTTCGGGTGCGGCAAATTCCTTTGAATATCAGCCGTATCGGTCCATCCGAGTCGGGTCGGGAAAGAAAGCGCGCGGCGTCCGGTCAGGCCGTGGGGCGGGTGAAATCAGGCGGCGGATTCAAGCGCCGACCGACCGACCGAGAATTCGGGCCAAGCCGACGGCGCCAATCAGAGGTGGAGTCCTGAGCGCGCCATCAGGAATGCTGGCCTGATGGGTGCTTCCCCATCCCCGTCGATCCTGGCTACGGGCCATCCTTGGCGGCGGCTTTCCGGGTGCGGTCCTTGGTTAGCCACTCCCAAACCCAGCCGCCGGGCATCTCGCGCCCCGAGAGCACATAGTCGAGCGTGTTCTCGTTGTTCAGCGTCAGTTCGAGATCCTGGCGCGCCCGGTCGCGACCGACCAGCAGCAGAGAATC
>DAIRDI010000119.1:0-6931 GCA_036796235.1 Candidatus Competibacteraceae bacterium
TGACTCTATTTTTGCTACAAGCTTAGGATTAATCATTAAATTACTCAAAAATTATTATAAAACCTACTAACAGCTCCCTCCCCCTTCCGAGGGAGGGGCCATCCTCACCTCACACCGGCCGCCGCTTGATCAGCAACCGCCGTTCGATCTCGAAGATCTTGTGGCTGATCTTCTCCTTATTGAGCTTCTGCTTATCGTTCTCCTTGATAAACAGATCCGCGCCGTAGGTTTCTAGCGCGGCGGCGGCGCTGATGTTCTTCACGCCGATGAACTGGAAGGTCACGATACCGGCGGTATCGCTGTTGGGCAGGACCTCGGTCGCCACCACCCGCGACAGCGCCGCGACCGTATCACCGGACACCGCCGGTTGGGTGTGGTAGCCCTCGGTGAAGCCCAGTTCCCACAGGGCGTTTTCGCTGACATCGCGGCTGGCCAGACCCTCCAGCCAGGCGAACACCAGGCCGCCGTAAACGATGGGCTCGCCGCTCATCTTGCCCGATAATCCGGTGCTGTACACCCGGTCGAAATGCAGCGGATGGGTGTTGCCGACCAGATAGGTCCAGGCCATGTGCTCGTCGGTGATGGTGCGGCCGTTGGTATGGACGATCAGATCGCCGAGCGAGTAATCCTCGAAATAGGTGTTGGGGCCGGTCAACTGGCTCGGATAACCGCCGTCGTTGATGGGCAATTCCGCCACCGGATGCTCGACCCACGGAAATTCCACCGGTGTGGTCGGCGCCGGCGTGGTCGGCAAGCGATCACCGCGATAGCCGACCATGATCTTGCGCTCGTACTGCAACACCACCTGATGGTGCTGGTTCACCCCCAAGGTACGGATCAGCACGATGCCCGGCTTGTCCTCGCCGCGCGCCTTGCGATCCACGACCTGGGTATAGCCGCGCAGCGTGTCGCCCGGATAGACCGGCCGCAGGAACTGCACGTTGTAATACCCGAGATTGGCGATCGCTTTCTCGGAGTCGTTATGCACCCCCAGCGACAGCACCACATTGAACACCATCTGCGGGCTGGCCGGCAAATCCGGGAAGCCGTGCGCCTTGGCGTATTCCAGGTTTAGATACAGCGGGTTGCACTGCATGAACACCCGGGCGAAATCCAGCATCGGCCCACGTTCGAAGGTGTAGCCGCGCGGATGGACGAACACCTGTCCCGGCACGAATTCGTCCAGATAGCGCCCGTACTGCGGCCGTCGCGCCCATTCGAGATTCACCGCCACCGAGCCGGCGACTTCCTGCTGCTCGCTCAATCGCATCGAGAAACTCATCGCTCAGCTCCCCACTTCCGCCTTGCTCTTGGCGTTGTCCACCAACGAACGGGTGATAACCTTGAGCGCCAGCGTCTCCTCCGCGCCCTCGAAAATCGACAGCACCCGCGCGTCGATGAAGTAGCGGCTGACCGGCACTTCCTCGGCGTAGCCCATGCCGCCGTGAATCTGTAACGCCTCGCGGGTCACCCATTCGGCGGTCTTACAGGTGAACAGCTTGACCATGCTGGCTTCCATGTCGCCTTCGCCCCGATCCATCAGCCGCCCGACCGCGTAGGTAAACTGGCGGCTGACCGCCAGATAGGTCGCCATCCGCGCCAGTTTGATTTGCGTGAGTTGGTAGTCGCCGATGGGATAACCGAAGACCACCCGCTCCTGGGAATAGCTCAGCGCCTTTTCATAAGCGGCTTGCATCAGGCCCACCGCCCGGGCGGCGGTCTGGATGCGCCCACCGGCGAAGCCGGCCATGGTGAAATAGAAGCCCTTGCCCTCGCCTTTCGGTCCGCCCAGCATGTTCTCTTCGGGCACGAACACGTTATCGAAGAACAGATCGAAGGAATGCATGCCGCGATAGCCGATGGTGGGAATCGCCTTGCCGGTCAACACCCCGCCGCCCTCCTGCTTGAACTCGAAGGAATGGCCGGGATAGGTCGGCTTCTCCAGCAGGAACATCGACAGACCGCGATGACCCAGCGAAAGATCGGGATTCGTGCGAGCCAGGATCAGCAACACGCCGGCCTTGCCGCCGAACGTGCACCAGGTCTTGGCGCCATTCAGCAGCCAGCCGTCTTCGGTGCGGGTGGCTTTCAACCGCATGTTGGCCACGTCGGAACCGTAGTTGGGTTCGGTCACCGCCACCGCGCACAGCACATCGCCCGAAGCCAGTTGCGGCAGCCAGCGCAGCTTCTGCTCCTCGGTGCCGCCCTTGAGCAGCGCCTTGGACAGGATCTCGGGCCGGGTGATCAGACTGCCCGCCGCGCCGAGCGAGCCGCGGGTCAGCTCCTCGGTCACCACGATCATGCCCAAATTGTCTTCCTGCTCGTCGCTCTGGATGCCGCCGAAGCGTTCCGGGATGGAGATGCCGAAACAACCCAAATCCCGCACCTGATCGATGATCGTGGCGGGAATGTCGAGATCGTGGCGGTGGATTTCCTCAGCCAGCGGCATCACCACTTCCTCGGCGACCCGGCGGAAGGTCTCCCGCATCATCTCGTGATGGTCGTCCAACAGATAAGCGCCGGTCACGCCATCCTGGGCGCGCATCAATTGCCCCAGTTCGGCCACCCGTTCCGCCGGCAACTGCGCCAGGCAAAAGCGTCGCGCCACCGCATGATCCACGGTCGCGCTCAGCCAGTCCTCGTTCAGACCAAAATCGGCCGGACGGGCGCTCAGGCGATTGCGAGCGTTCTGCACCGCCTCGGCGGCGAACAGCAGCGCGAACCGCTCTTCCAGGGTCAATTCGCTCGCCGAACCGCTGCTGGACTCCCGCGCGCGCTTGGCGTAATCCAGGGCGAAACGGGCGCCGGTGACTTCCGCGAAGGACAGCGACAAGTCATAGCTCACCAGTTGATGTTGGTCGAGCAGGGCGGCGGAGACGCGGCCATCGGCTTTCTGCGTCCGTTCCTTGAGGTCCGCCAACGAATAATCAAGGGCTTTCTGAACGGCGGCCAGCGCCAGGGTGGCCTGTTGCAACTGCTCGGCCGGAGTCTGGATCAGTTCGGACATGGGTGACCTCATGTGTGGTAACGGTTGGTTTTGGAAAACCCTGAATTTAGTAAGCTCTAAACGCTAAGTTTAGGCGGAAAATCGTTGAGAGCACATGCTTTGAGCAAGGTTGGCGACAAAAAATTTCTTGCCGCCATCATATCTTTGTGATTCTACCTTGAACGCGCGGGTTGGTCGCTCATTCACCCCCCGCCGTCGCGCGATTTTCCCTTATCATACGCCCATTCTGGAGCAGGTGATTTTCGCGACCGCCCGGTCGTCAGCACCGCGAATGCTTGTCCATCCCTTCTCGACGCGCCCGACGCCGGACGCATCGCCGCACCGCAAGAGATCCACCCGTGGCCACTACTCATTCCGCCGCCGAGCCACTCCGGCATTACCCCGGCCTGCTCGCCATCGAACTGGATCCGCAACACGCCGATCCTACTGGGGCGCCGCCCGCGCCGTTGACCGTGGCGGCCGCCACCGCCCTGGCCGGCCATCTGGCCAAGGATCTGGATCGCATCCTCGACGGCATCGCCCATCTGGGATTGAGTCTACCGGGCGCGCTGTACGACCAGACCGAGATTCTTCGGCCGGGGCTTCCGCTGTTCCGGGCCTTGGCGGAACTGTACGATCATCGGTCGCGCCAGACCGAATTCGCGCCGCACCTGATGGCCTTGGGCGCCGACCATGGGTTTTTCCCGATCCCGGCCATCAATCCGTTGCGCCGCCCGGGGTCCGGTCCGCTCCTGCTGCTGCCATTCTGCTTCATCGGCCCGGACCCGGACATCGCCCGGCTGGCCCGAGTCATGGAAGATACCCTGCTGCAAAACGGCGAAGTGTCGCCGGCGACCGGCGAAGCGGTGCGGGAGGCGTTCGGACTGACGGCGCTCAATCTATCCTTCGCCACGGTCGGCGATCTCTGCGCCCTGCTGCGGACGCAACTGGAAGCCAACGGGTTTCTGCCGCTGTGGGAACTGTTGGAGCACGCCTGGTTCGAGCGGCCTGGAACCTGTCCCGTCGTACTGGACGCCGGCAACCGCTATCTGGTCGCCGAGGACCATGCCCACACTCCGTTCTACACGTTCAACGACTGGGCGCAATTCGGGCCGGGCCGGGCGTTGCCCCCCGCCGAACTGGGCGAGGGCTACACGGAGTGGACTCGCGCCCAGCGGCAATACTCATTGGCTCTGGAAGCTTATGGACTCCACGTTCGATCGGTGTTGGCCAACCCGGAACTGGAGGAGACGCTGGCGACCGCCGCTGGCGCGGCGGCCCTGATGGCGTTCCGGAGCATCCCTTGCCTGTCGGGGGATTATCTGGTCGAGCGCATCTTTCATAACGACAGCGAGAATCCAGAGCGGCAGGCGCTCATGACCGATCAGGCCACTCCGGAGCTGGGCACGCTGGCCTACACGGTCACCACTCTGGACGCCGACGGCCAACTGGCGCGCCTGGAACATCATTACCCACTGCACCCGCGGGGCCTGCAAGTCATCATCGACCAATGGGTCCAGCGGTGCGCCGATCAGGACGCCGAGCGGCGGGTGTTGCATCCGGGCCGGCTGCTGTACTCGGAGAATGGGCGGAGTCTGCGAGCGGCGATTGAGGCCGATTTGCCCGCTTCGGCGCAACGAACGCATTAGCAGCCGATATTCCCACGCCGCTTGGGAAGCTTTGGGGGACTTGCATCGTGGGTATTTCACTCGCCACCCGCTACGGCGTCCAGGTGGTTTGAGCGCGGTGCGGACGTCGATCTCGTCCCTTTCAGGAACAGACAAGACTGCCGTCCAGGCGCGGCACCGCCGCCAGCAGCGCGCGGGTGTAGGTCTCGCGGGGCGCGCGCAACACCTCATCGGCGCGGCCGGTCTCCACCAGCTTCCCCTCATTCATGACCGCCACGCGGTCGGCGAGGAACTCGACCACGCCCAGGTTATGGGTGATGAACAGCAGGCCCAGCCCGTCGTCGTCGACCAGACTGCGCAGCAGCCGCAGGATGCCGGCCTGCACTGACACGTCCAGCGCCGAGGTGATCTCGTCGCACAGGATGAAACGCGGCTCCAGCACCAGCGCCCGCGCGATCGCCAGGCGCTGGCGCTGCCCGCCCGAAAACTCGTGCGGATAGCGCCACAGACTGTCGGCGGGCATCTCCACCCGCTCGAGCAGTTCCGCCGCGCGCCGGGTGCGTTCGGCGTCGTCGCGGCCGATGCCATGCACCCGCATCGGTTCGAGCAGCGTGGTCAGGATCGGCAGGCGTGGATTGAGGCTGGAGCCTGGATCCTGAAACACCACCTGCATCCGCCGCCGCAGCCCGCGCAAGGCCTTTCGCGACAGCCGCGTGATGTCCCGCCCTTCGAGTTCGATGCGGCCCGCGGTCGGCTCCAGCAGCCGCAGCAACGCCCGGCCCAGCGTGGTCTTGCCGCAGCCGGATTCGCCCACCAGCGCCACGACTTCGCCCGCGCCGACCTCCAGCGACACCCCGTCCACTGCCCGCAAGTGATCCACGATGCGGCGCAGAAAGCCCCGCCGCACCGGAAAATGCACCTTCAGATCGCGCACCGCCACCAGCGGCTCGCGCGCCGCCGCCGGGCGCGGACCACGCGCCAATCGCTCCGGCAGCGCCGCGATCAGGCCGCGCGTGTACTCATGATGCGGCGCCCGTAGCACCTCCCCAGCCGGCCCCTGCTCCACCAGCGCGCCGCGCCGCATCACGCCGACGGTGTCGGCGATTTGCGCGACCACGCCGAAATCGTGGGTGATGAACAGCAGGCCCATGCCGTGCGCGGCCTGCAAGTCGCGCATCAGCTTGAGGATTTCGGCCTGCACGGTGACGTCGAGCGCGGTGGTCGGCTCGTCGGCGATCAACAGCGCCGGCTCGCAGATCAGCGCCATGGCGATCATCACCCGCTGGCGCTGGCCGCCCGACAGACGGTGCGGATACTCGCGCACCCGCCCGGCCGGATCCGGCATCCGCACCTCGGCCAGCGCCGCGACGATGCGCTCGGCGCGCTCGGCCGGCGTCAGGTTCGACTGGTGCAGCAGCAGGGCTTCGTCGAGTTGCTCGCCGATGGTCAGCACCGGATTCAGCGAGGTCATCGGCTCCTGGAAGATCATGCCGATCCGTCCACCGCGCACCTCGCGCAATGTCTCCTCGGCGGCGGCGAGCAGGTCCACGCTCTCACCAGACTCACCATGCAGGCGGATGCGCCCGCCCGGATGGCGGTGCCGCCCCTCGGGCAGCAGGCGCATCGCCGACAGCGCGGTCACCGACTTGCCGCTCCCGGACTCGCCGACCAGACAGTAGGTCTCGCCGCGCCGCACGGTCAGCGACACTCGGTCGACCGCCCGCAGCCAGTGGCGGCCGTCGGTTGTCAGCTCGGTGACGAGATCCTCGATGTCGAGCAGCTTCACCGCGCGCCTCCGCCGCCGCGCTGGGTGTGCGGGTCGACCGCGTCGCGCAGAGCCTCGCCGATCAGGTTGTAAGCGAACACGGTGCAAAAGATCGCCCCGCCCGGAAACACCGCCAGCCACCAGTTGAAGGTGGACGACTGCACCGCCTGGTTGAGCATCTGCCCCCACGAAGGATCATCCACCAGGCCGAGACCGAGGAAGCTCAACGTCGCCTCGGCGAGGATCGCGGACGCCACGCCGAAGCTGGCCGCCACCAGCAGCGGCGCGAGCCCGTTGGGCAACATGTGGCGGAACAGGATGGACCACAGCGGCAGGCCGCAGGCCACCGCCGCCTGGACGAAGTCCTGCTCGCGCAGCTTGAGGAACTCCGCCCGCACGTAGCGCGCGTAGCCCGACCACGAGGTGATGCCGATGATGACCATCATCAGGTAGATCGAGCGCCCGAAAAAGGCGACGAAGGTCAACAGCAGGAACAGCGTCGGGATCGCCTCGAAGATCTCCACCAGGCGCATGCCGATGATGTCGATCGCG
>DAIRDI010000119.1:6941-8783 GCA_036796235.1 Candidatus Competibacteraceae bacterium
GCCCGAGAAATAGCCCATCAACCCGCCGATCAGCGTGCCGATCAGCAGCGCGATACCGGTGGCGATGAAGCCGATACCGAGGGCGATGCGCGCGGCGTGGATCATGCGCGCGGCCACGTCGGCGCCGTTTTCCTCGGTGCCGAACCAGTGCCGCCGACCGTCGTCCGCCGCCAGCGGCGCTTCGATGCCGGTGTCGCCGTAGTCGCGCAGGTAATCCTTGGCCGAGTACGGAATCGGCGCGCGCACGACCCACTCGATGCGCCCTTCGGCTTCCAATGCGCGGTATTGCTCGTGGATCGACAGCACCGGCGGCGACACCAGGCTGTAGGCGAGCAGCGCCGTCAGCCCCACGCCGGACAGCCAGCCGGCGAGCTTGACCCACGCCCGCAGCGGCATCACTGCCAGCCCCAGCGCCAGCGCGAAACCGGCCAGCCACACCCAGTCGAGCGGCTCCAGGTGGGCGAGCGCCGGACTGCTCGCGCGGCCGTCGATCACCATGAACAAGGGATGGCTGTTGGCGATGAAGGGCGCGAAGGTCGCCGCCAGCACCAATAATCCGATCCAGGCCAGGCCGATGCGCGCCCCGGTGCGGCCCAGCAGCGCGGCCAGGACCTGGCGCGACCAGGGACGCGACCGCTGGTCTGGAGCCGGCACGGGCGCGATCTCACTCATAACTCACCCGCGGATCGGCGATCGCATAAGCGATATCGGCCAGCAGGTAGCCGGCCAGGGTCAGCAGGCCCGAAATCAGCGTCACCGACAACACCAGCTCGCGGTCGCGGGTCTGCACCGCCTCGACCGCGAGCTTGCCCATTCCGTCGATGCTGAAGATGCTTTCGACGATGACCGAACCCGCCAGCAGGCTGGGCAGCAGCGTCGCCGACACCGTAATCAGGGGCAGCAGCGAGTTGCGGAACACATGCCGCCACAGCACGGTTTCCTCGTCCACGCCCTTGGCGCGCGCGGTGCGTGCGTAATCGGCGGCCAGGTTCTCGATCAGCGACGAGCGCGTGAGCTTGGCGAGAAAGGCCAGCCCGCCGTAGGACAGCGCGATGACCGGCAGCACCAGATGCCAGGCGCGGTCGAACAGATAGCCGCCCTGCACGATCTCGACCCCGGTCAGCCGCGCCACACCGACGCCGAGGCCGAGGCCCAGTCCGCCAGCCAACCCGATTCGTAGCACCGTGCTGCCCATGCCGCCCAGCGCCCCGCCCAGCAGCCCGCCAGCGCCAGCGAGCACTCCATGCAGTACTCCGGGTGACGCGCCGAGTAGATCGGCGGCCATCAGATAACCCAACCCCGCGCCCAGCGCGGCCCCCGCCATGCGGCGCTGCTGGCGCGGCCCGCGCGCCGCGCCCCACACCAGCAACGTCACGGCGAGACCCACCGCCAGGAACAACCACAGCAGGTCCATGCCCGAACCCAGCCACGGCAGGAAGGTCTGATCGGCCGCTTCGCGCCGCGCCAGCCCCGCCGTGGGGAACCAGCGCCAGTACTGTTCGGAAGCGAAAAAGCCGATAAACAGCACGCCGGCCAGCATGGTCGGCACCGACCACAGCCCGAGCAACACCACGTTGGAAGCGACGTCGAAGCGCCCGCCGCGCGCCCGCGCCGCCTGCACCCCGATGGCGATCGCCACGGTGTAGATGAACGGGATCGACAACAGGTTGAGCAGCAGCGTGATCGGCAGGCGCTCGGCCAGCAGATCGGTGACCGGCCGACCGTAGCGGAAACTCACGCCCAAGTCCGCGCCCTTCCACGGCGAAAACGCCCCGAGCGAACCGTCCGCCTCGCGCGTGAACCCGACCGGCGAAATATTGTTCAGCCAGCGCAGGTATTGCA
>DAIRDI010000120.1:0-8740 GCA_036796235.1 Candidatus Competibacteraceae bacterium
CCGTGCATGGCGACGTTCATGCGCTGCTGAATGCCGGGCTGCTGGATAAAACCGATTCGCGAGTTGAGCATGAAGAACTCACCGGAACAACACCCCATGGGCCGGGAGGGTGCGCACATCGCCTTTTCAGGGCGATGACTGCGAACGTCCCCTCTTTCCCGAAGCGAGGGCAAGCTCCTGTTCGCCGTTCTCTCAGGCAGAACCTGTGACGGCGCTTGCCCACAACCGGCGCTGGTGTTAGCGTTTGGCCATCTTGAACGGATAGCCTTTCGGGAACAATAGCGCGATGGTTATGCCGCGACCATTCACCTGGGGAAACTCGGTTTCGACATCTGGCAAGGCACGGTCCCTCCAACGATGAGCCAACTGGTTTTGGAAATCCCGGACGACGCTTTGTTGTCCTTGAAGCTAACGGGGGAGGACGCCGCCGCCGCGATCCGCCTCGCCGCATCCGTCAAGCTCTACGAACTGGGGCGGCTGTCGTCCGGTGCGGCCGCGCGGCTGGCTGGCGTGCCGCGCGTGGTCTTCCTGAGCAAGCTGGCCGACTACGGCGTCGATACCTTCCGCCTCACCGCCGACGAGCTGGGGCGTCAGGCACAGCTTGTCTGAGATCATCTGCAATACCTCTCCGCTCCAATACCTCCACCAGATTGGCTGGTTGGACCTTTTACCCCGCCTGGTGACGCGGGTCGTCGTTCCGACCGCAGTCGCCGCCGAGTTGGCCGAAGGCCGCCGGCTGGGCCTTGATCTGCCAGTGCCCGATACCCTGCCCTGGGTAGACCTTCGTGCGCCTCGCAGTGAAGCGGTCCTGCGACTCGCCATGGATCTCGGCCCCGGAGAGACGGCAGCACTCGCGCTCGCATTGGAGAGTGCGGATGCGATCACGATTCTGGATGATGCTCTGGCTCGGCGTCATGCCGAGGTCCTTGGTCTACGCCTGACCGGAACCCTGGGCGTCCTGCTGGACGCGAAACGTGCCGGGTTGATCGCAAGAGTGATGCCGCTGATCGAAGATTTGCAGTCGCTCGGTTTCCGGTTAAGCGGACAAACCCGAGACGCGGTGTTGTGCTTGGCTGGCGAGGCGTAGACACAAGGAGCGAAGCGAAATTCGCAATGACCGACGATGCCCGCCCGGACCCCGACCAGTTGCTCGAACGCCTCAAGCAGGAAGAGGCGCGCGCCCGCCGCGGCAAGCTGAAGATCTTTTTTGGCGCTTCGGCGGGGGTCGGTAAAACCTATGCCATGCTGCTGGCCGCCCGTCAGTTACGCGAGCAAGGACTGGATCTGATCGTCGGTATCGTCGAGACCCATGGCCGCCAGGAAACCGCCGTATTGCTGGAGGGTCTTGAACCACTGCCGCTCAAGGAAATTCCCCATCGGGATCGGGTGCTCCGGGAGTTCGATCTCGACGGCGCCCTGGCGCGACGGCCGGCGCTGATCCTGGTCGACGAACTGGCGCACAGCAACGCCCCCGGTTGCCGGCATCCGAAGCGCTGGCAGGATGTCGAAGAACTGCTCGACGCCGGCATCGACGTCTACACCACGGTCAACGTCCAGCATCTGGAGAGCCTTAACGACGTGGTCGGCGGCATCACCGGCATCCGGGTCTGGGAGACGGTCACCGACCGAGTTTTCGACCAAGCCGACGAGGTGGTGCTGGTCGATCTCCCGCCCGACGAACTGCTATAGCGACTCAAGGAAGGCAAGGTCTACCTGCCGGATCAGGCCGAGCGCGCCATTAAGAACTTCTTCCGCAAGGGTAACCTGATCGCCCTGCGCGAACTGGCGCTGCGGCGCACCGCCGACCGGGTGGACGATGAGATGCAGAGCTACCAGCAGCGAGACGGTAGCATACCGCCACCCCTCCGCGAGGCGCTGTTGGTCTGCGTCGGTCCCGGCACTGGCGCGGGTGCGCGGGTGCGCGGGTGCGCGCCGCCAGCCGACTGGCCAACAAGTTGGACTGTGAATGGCACGCCCTGTACGTGGAAACGCCGGCCCTGCAACGCCTGTCGGAGTCCCATCGCCGGGCGATCCTGGATACGCTCAAGCTGGCTCAGGATCTCGGCGCGCAAACCGCCACCAAGGCTGCCGCCGATATCACCCCGGCCATCGTCGAATATGCGCGCCAACATGGCTTGGGCCGAGTGGTGGTCGGTCGTGACCGACCGGGCCGCTGGCCTTGGTTCCGGCGGGTCCTCCCCGAACGCCTGGCCCGGCTGGCGCCGGATCTCGACCTGTTGGCGCTGGCGCGGGATGACGCGCCCCAGCGTTCCCTCCACCCCACCGCCGCGGCCGTAGACGAAGAGCGGACCGAACTGTCCGCCGTGGCGAAACGCTATGGCGCGACGTTCCTGGTCTGTCTGGGCACCGCGCTGGCGGCCACCCCGCTGCTGCCCCATTTTGACTCAGCCAACATCGTCATGCTGTTTTTGCTGGCGGTGGTCGGCGTGGCGGTGCGTTACGGACGTGGCCCGGCGGTGCTGGCGGCGGTGGTCAACGTGGTCGCATTCGATATTTTATTCGTGCCTCCGCGTTTCTCGCTCACCGTCGACGACTGGCAATACCTGATCACTTTCGCGGTGATGCTGGCGGTCGGCCTGATCATCGGCCAACTCACCGCCCGCTTCCGCTATCAGGCCCGGGTAGCCCGCGCCCGCGAGGAGCGCGCCCGCCACCTCTACGAAATGTCGCGCGAACTGTCCGGGGCGCTGGCTGGCGAGCAGGTGATTGAAATCAGCGAACGTTGCGTCGAGGCCAGTTTCCGGGTTAAGGCGCGCCTGTTGCTGCCGAACGACGATGAGCGGTTGCAGCCGCCGCCGGTGCGGCCTGGCAAGCCGAAAGTGGATCTCGCCATCGCGCAGTGGTGTTTCGACCGCAACGATCCGGCCGGCCTCGGCACTGACACCCTGCCCGCCGCCTCGTTGTTGTATCTGCCGCTCAAGGCCCCACTGCGCACCCGCGGGGTGCTGGCCGTGGCGCCCGAGCACCGACGCTTGCTGATGATTCCGGAACAGCGCCGGTTGCTGGACACCTTCGCCGCGCTGATCGCCATCGCCTTGGAACGGGTGCATTTCAACGTAGTCGCCCGCGATACGCTGGTCAAGATGGAAGCGGAGCGGCAGCGCAATTCCCTGCTGGCGGCGCTGTCCCACGATCTGCGCACGCCGCTGACCGCGCTGATCGGACTGGCGGAAACGCTGGCATTGGAATTGGTCGCCGAACAATCCCCCCACCAGGAATCGCTGACGGCGATTCGCGAGCAGGCCGTGCGCATGGCGCTACTGGCCGATAACCTCCTGGACATGGCCAGGTTGCAGGCCGGCAGGGTGCGCTTGCGCAAGGACTGGCAATCGCTGGAGGAACTGGTCGGCTCGGCCGTGCGGATGCTCGAACCGCCCTTGCGCGACCATCCCTTGCGGCTGGCGCTCGATCCCGAACTTCCGCTGGTCAACTGCGACGCGGTGCTGATCGAGCGGGTGCTGGTCAACCTGTTGGAAAACGCCGCCAAGTACACGCCGGCGGATACCGCGATCGGCGTCACCGCCAGCGCCGCCACCGACCGCCTGAGCGTCGAGGTCTGGGACGAGGGGCCGGGCCTGCCGGCCGGTCGGGAACAGGCTCTGTTCGAGAAATTCACCCGGGGTCAGGCGGAATCGGCGGTGCCTGGGGTCGGCCTTGGATTGGCGATCTGCCGAGTGATCGTCGAGGCTCACGGCGGGCAAATTCAAGCCGCCACTCGCGCCGCCGGCGGCGCCAGTTTCGTGTTTACGCTGCCGCTGGAACCGTCGCCGCCACTTGAAGACGCCGGTGACACTCCGGAACCTCCATGAACGTCTCATCCGAAATGCCGCTGACCATTTTGATCGTCGAGGACGAACAGGCCATCCGCCGCTTCGTGCGCGCCGCGCTGGAGACGGAAGGTCATCGAGTCCACGAAGCCGGAACCTTGCAGCGCGGCCTGATCGAAGCCGGCACGCGCAAGCCGGATCTGGTCATACTCGATTTAGGGCTACCGGACGGCGACGGTGTGGTCTTCATCCGCGATCTGCGGTCCTGGAGCAGTACGCCCGTACTGGTGTTGTCGGCCCGATTCGAGGAATACGACAAGGTTGAGGCGCTGGACGCCGGCGCCGACGATTATCTGACCAAGCCGTTTGGGGTCGCGGAATTGCACGCGCGGGTGCGGGCGGTATGCCGGCGCTCCGCCCGCGATACGGTCGGCGCCACCGTCATCCACTTTGGCGAGGCAAGCGTGGATTTGGAACACCGGCGAGTATCGCGCGCTGGCCAGCCGGTTCATCTCACGCCGATTGAGTTTCGATTGCTGGCGACGCTGGTGACCCAGTCCGACAAGGTGTTGACCCACCGCCAACTGTTGCGGGAAGTCTGGGGACCAGCCTACGTGGAGCACGCTCACTATCTGCGCATCTACATGGGTCACCTGCGCCAGAAACTGGAAGCCGACCCGACGCGACCGCGGCATTTTCTCACCGAAACCGGTATCGGTTACCGATTTTGCCCGTCCTGACGTCACCCTGACGGGGGTTACTCGGCTTATTTTGATGGCGTTGTAAGTGCCGACCATTCCTTCCTCAACGTGATCGGCTGCATTGCGGAGCCGAGCAGCGGCATCCTGCGTCTCGATGGTGAACCGCTTTACGACGGCCACTGGCTTCGAACCACCCTCAGGCGCCTGCGGCTTGAAAGATCAGCTTCATCTTTCAGTGGCACAACCTGTTGCCCTTCCTCAATGCGGTCGATAACGTGGCATTGGTTCTGGACTTCATTGGCGTTACGCCATCGGACACGATGAACCCATCTGCACCATCCATCAGAACGGGTGGGTATGCCGGTGGTGGATATCCGGAAAATGCGGATGCTTGTGCACCATGGTCTCGTGCTGGTGCCAGTGCTCGTGCGGATCGTCGTCATCCCACGCGAAGCCATGGTCGTGCCGGTGATGCGCGTCGTGGATGTGGCGATGACGGTGGGCCAGCGGTTCATGCCCATGCTCGTGCTCATGGTGTTCCGTGAGGTGTAGCCACACCCCCCAGCCCATCAGAGCGGCGGCGATCCAGAACGCGAGCGAGGTCGACTCGCCCAGCAGGACGAGCGACACCGCCGCGCCGATGAAGGGCGCGGTCGAGAAGTAGGCGCCGGTGCGGGCCGTACCCAGGCCGCGCAGCGCGAGCACGAAGAGCACGAGGCTGATGCCGTATCCGAGCAAGCCGACGGCCATCGTACCCCACAGGATCGAACCACTGGGCAGGCTGGCCCCGAGCGCGAACGCCAGCCCGACGTTGACGGTGCCCGCCACGGCACCCTTCGTGCCGGCGATGAACAGCGCATCCGACGCGGAAACGCGGCGCGTCAGGTTGTTGTCGATCGCCCAGCACAGACAGCCGGCCGCGATGGCGAACGGTCCAACCCAATCGCTCGTTCCCCCTTCGCTCCCCGACCAGGACAACACGACACCGCCGGCCACGATGGCGAGCATCCCGAGGACGATGCGGCGGTCGGCGTTCTCCTTGAATACGACCCAGGCGATTGCGGCGGTCAGCACCGCTTCGAGGTTGAGCAGCAGCGAGGCGGTCGAGCCGCTGGTGCGGGTCAGGCCGAACATCAGGGCCAGCGGTCCCAGTATCCCGCCAAAGAAGATCGCCCCCAGCAACCACGGCCATTCCCCCTTGGCCAGGCCGGACGGCGTCCAGCCCCGATCGCGGATCAGGCGGGCCACCGCCAGTCCGAGCCCGCTCCCCAGATACAGCAGCCCGGCCAGCAGCCAGGGCGACATCTCGCCGACGAGTAGTTTGGCGAACGGGGTGCTCGCGCCGAACAAGGCGGCCGCGAGCAGCGCATGGATCACATAGCTATTGTTCATGGTGCTTGCCGGAGCGCCATCAGCGCCACCCAGTGAAGACGTCCGCCGGAAATGCCCCCATCCGGTCGGGGATGGGGGCGCCGCGCTTACAGCACGCGCTCGATCTTCGCGTAGTCGCCTTCGGTCTTCAACGTGACGGTCACGTCGCTGCCCGAGCGATTGCGCCAGAACCAGCCGTGCTTGCCGTCGAACGCGGCGACCAGTTCACCCTTGTCACCCGGTTGGTTACGCCCCTTGCCGTAGCCGTGATAGAAATTCTTCGGGGCGTTGTGGGGGTCACCGTGGGTGTCGAAGTTCACCGGCCCTCCGGCGCTCGTCCACTCATAGCGAACCCGGCTGTCTTTTTTCATCGTGAGTTTGACTTCGGCCCCCTGGCCGGGTTTGAGTGTGACGGTCATCGTATCCTGCCGTCCGGCGACCGGTTCGAGCTTACCCGGCGTATCCGGCGTGGCGGCAGTGACGGGCGCGCGCGCGGATGCCGGGTCGGGCGTCTCCGGCTCGCGAACGGCAGCGGCGACGGTCACGGGCTGCGCCGGAGCGGCCTCGGCCGCCGCCCGCTCTTCTGTCCGGGCCTCGGCCGCCAGTGCTGTTTTGATTTCACCCATCGGCGTTAGCCCTAGCGCGCGACCGATACCGGCGGGGTCGATGCCGTACTCGGCGGGCAGCACGGTGGTCACCAGCAGGGCTGCCGCGACCAGCGCGGCGATCATGGTGGAACGCAGCAGCTTGCCGGCGCTGGGCAATTCCGCGCGGCTGGGCATGTCGGTGTTGTACATGTTGGACTCCGTAAATTCAGGCAATGAAGTAGCCGGTCAGTTGATAGCCGACCAGCATGAAGCCGGCGCCCATCATGGCGACGTTGGCGGTATAGGCGTGACGGAAGAAGCTGGGCGAGCGCCGCCAGTAGCCCATCGCGATCAGGATCAGGGCGAGCGCCATCAACTGGCCGATCTCGACGCCGACGTTGAAGGCCAGCAGATTCGGTAGCAGGCCGTCGCGCGCGATCTCGTACTCCTGGATCTTGGCCGCCAGGCCGAAGCCGTGGAACAGACCGAAGATCAGCGTCGCCGCCTTGGTGTTCGGCTGCACGCCGAACCAGCGCTGGAAGGCGCCCAGGTTGTCGAGCGCCTTGTAGACCACCGACAGGCCGATGATCGCGTCGATCAGGTAGGCATTGACGTTCACCCCGGCGTAGACGCCGTACAACATGGTGACTGAATGCCCGATCGCGAACAGGCTGACGTAGAGCCCGATGTCCTTGAGCTTGTAGAGAAAGAAGATCACCCCGGCGAGGAACAGCAGATGGTCGTAGCCGGTGACCATGTGCTTGGCGCCGAGGTAGGTGAAGGGCAGCAGATGCGTGCCCGAGATCTCCTGGATGTAACCCTTGTCACCGTCGGCCACGCCGTGGGCGTTGGCCAAGGCGGTCAAGAACAGATAGAGCAGCACGCCGGTGATGGCGTGGAGCATCGGCCGGGAGCGCGGCAGCACGGCGGTCCGCCGGCTGGGGAAGGTATGGATCATGAAAGTCTTCCGATGAGGTTTGCTGGGTGAGTCCGGCCCCTCACGGGTGCGAGACTCGGCAGGTCAAACGATCGGGAGACGGTTCGGTGGGCGCTCGAGCGTGGCGCAGGGCGCGGGATAGACGAGGCGATGCTCGTCGGCGCGCCACCGGTTCGAGAGCGGCGAGGTATTCATCGCGTGGGTCGGCGGCACGTTCGGGTTGTCATGACTGTGGTCGGCCGAGTTGTGACCGTGCTGATGCATCCCGCCCTCGTCGTCGAAGACCTCATGGCGGTGGCCATGATCGTCCTGATCCGTCTCCGCGCCGGCGAACGGGTGCGCGTGGGTGGTGACCCGCAACGGATCGTGAGACGGGGAGATCGCGTTCGAGAACGCCACCAGGGCATGCGAGAGCACGAGCAGCGCAACCAGTCCCCTCGCCAGCGCGCGGGCGATCTTTTGCGAGAAGAGGGAGGTGGCGTCAAAGATGGTCATGTCGGATCCGGTTCGGGAAGACGTGGAGCCTTCCGCGCTATGCGGGCCGGTTTATACAGGAGTCCGGCTCGGTAGGTCAAATGGGCAACACTCGGCAACGAACGCGCGGTGACGAGGATGCCACAAAGCAGGGGGGCCTGGGAGAAGCGTACCTCATGCTATCGGTGATGGGCGCGTTCGCCGAGTTCGAGCGCGCCCTGATCCGCGAGCGGCAGCGCGAGGGCATCGCGCTCACCAAACAGCGCGGGGCCTATCGGGGCCGCAAGAAGGCGCTCTCGCCGGAGCGGGTGGCCGAGCTGCGCCGGCGGATCGCCGCCGGCGCGCAGAAAGCCAAGCTCGCCCGCGAGTTCGGCATTGTGCCTGTTGCGCTTTCGGGCCAGGGGCTGCTGCTGCTGCCAGATGCCATCGTGCCGGCGTTCCTGCTGCAATGGATCGGGCGGCAACCGCGCACCGGTCTGTCCGAACTAATAAACCTGCGGCCGGAACAGTCGGCGCGAGCGGATTTCCGGATTGGACCCACCTTCGAGTAGATGGGGCGCGCGGGCTTTCGCCTCATTTCCAAAAATCCGGCAAGAACAGCAGCAGCAACGGGAATATTTCCAGTCGTCCGATCAGCATCGCCAGCGACATCAGCCAGGTGGCGGTATCGTTCAACCCGCCGAATCCACCCGCCGTTTCTCCCAAACCGACTCCCATGTTATTCAGGCAGGCCGCCGTCGCGCCGAACGCCGTCACCAGGTCCACCCCGGTCGCCGTCAGCGCCAGCGAGAAGACGCAGTAGCTGAAGATGTACAGAAAATAGAAGGCCCACACCGCCTGCATCACCCGATCCGGAATCGGATGATCGCCCAGCTTGACCGC
>DAIRDI010000121.1:0-8725 GCA_036796235.1 Candidatus Competibacteraceae bacterium
TTAAAGAAGTGTGCCCGTATCGATAACTGTTAAAGGTGGATAGCCCGTTGCCGCTCCGATAGCTCGGACGCGGCGCCGAAATACCCTCGTAAAACTTTAGGGCTTGTCATCCGGCGAGCCAGCAGGATACGCCGCCTGCCTTCAAACCGCCCGTACACCAGATTTCCTTATACCGCCGGCCAGGGCGGCAAATCGCCCACTTCGGGACAACGGGCGCGCAGCCATTGGTGGACCCGCTGGGCCAGATGCGGGGCCTGACGGTTGTTGGGGGTATGGGCGAAGAAGTACGGCTCCCGACCTTCGCCGATCCACAAGGCCAGTTTCTCCAGCCACGGTTCCAGGAACGGTCGGTTCGCCTCCGGATCGGGATGGCCGATGTAGCGGATGAACGGCCGCGCGCCCAAACTGATGGCGTGGACCGGCAGGCGCGGCTTTTTGCCTTGGGCGACGCGAGTGTCGGGATCGGCCGGATCGGCGCTGAACAAGGCGCGGCTGTCCAGCATCACCCGGTCCACGCCGAGGTCCAGCAACAGCCGGTTCAACTGCCGCTCGGCCTCGCCCTTGGCGAAGAAGGCGCGATGCCGAACTTCGACGGCGTACTGAAATTCCTTCGGCAACGCCTGGAGGTAGTCGCGCAGCGCCGACAGGTCGTCCGGGCCGAAACGGGGCGGCAGTTGCAGAAAGCTCGGCCCCAGCCGCCCCGCCATCGCCAGCGGCGTTATCCGCTCCAGAAACTCCGCGGTTTCCGCCGCGACCCCGCGCAGGCGCCCGTCGTGGCTGATCGAACGCGGAAACTTGAAACAGAACCGGAATTTCGGCGCGGCTTCGTCCCGCCAGCGTAGAACCGTCTCCGGTTTCGGCAAGCCGTAGAAGCAGTTATTGCCCTCGACCGTGTCGAACACCGCCGAGTATTGGCGCAGGAACTCGGTGGGCTTGGCGCCGGCGGTGAAAAAATCGCCGACCCAGTCGCGATTGCTCCAGACCGGGCAACCCAGGTGATAGCGGGATAAAGCCATGCGGGCTCGGATCGCGCGGTCGGTGGCCGGATCGCGGCCCCGGTGGATGGGGAAACTCCCCGGTGATTGTAGTCCGTTTCCAACGCGGCTAACGCCACGGCGCGGGAATAAACTCGGCCTCCCCCGGAACCGGAGCAAAGCGCCCTTCGACCCAGTCGGCCTTGGCCGCCTCAATGCGCTCCCGGGTGCGGGCCACGAAGTTCCAGTAAACCAACCGCCGACCGTCCAGCGGCGCGCCGCCCACCACCATCAGACGCGCAGGGGTCCGAGCAGTCACACGGATCGTCCGGCCCGGCGCCAACACCGCCAGATGTCCGGTTTCCAGCGGACATTCATCCACCGTCAGTTGCCCCTCGCTCAGATAAATCCCCCGTTCGGGATAATCCGGCGCCAGATCCAAGATCGCGCCCGCTACCAACTCCACGTCGGCCTGAAAGGTGGGTGAATAGGCGATGACCGGCGATTCGAGACCAAACGCCGCGCCGATTAGCAGTCGCACCGACACCCCATCGGCCGCGAACGTGGGCAGCGCTTCCGCCGGGTAATGGTGAAACGCCGGTTCCATCCCTGCCTTTAGAAACGGCCCTCGCGGTAATCGGCCAGGGTGGTTTCGATTTCTTCGCGCCGGTTCATTACAAACGGCCCCCATTGGACGATGGGTTCGCCCAGGGGATGCCCCGCGATCAGCAACAGGCGCGCGCCGTCCGCGTCGTGCGACAAAACACCCTCTGCTTCCGGCGTATTGGACAGTATCGCCAGTTGCCGCGCTACGACCCGCCGGCCGCCATGGCCCAAATCGACCCGCCCCTGATAAACATAGACGAAGGCGTTATGTCAGATCAGCGGTCAACACGCGGAGCAGTTTCACTCCGGCGCCGTCGGACACCGGCGCGCCAGCGACCAGACGTTCCACTTCCCGGCTGCGAAAAACAGTTTCAAGCATCGCGTTCATGCGCTCGTTCTCCAATCAAGGTCGTTCGATCCGCCCAACTGTACGCCCGCGCGCCGGAATCGGCACCGCCATCGGCGGTGTAAAAACCACCCTCCGGCCTAATCCTCATCGTTTGCCAACAATTTCATTCTCGCGGCCGCATCCAAACGGCGCGCTTTGGCGCAATAGGCAAGGAAGCCATCGGTGCTTCATCCGGCGACCTCCGAAAAGTCGCCTCACCGAACCATTTGCCGAGGAGGAATGTCATGCCCCGCACGTTTGCCCGCACTTGTCTCAGTCTGGCCCTGACCCTGGCCGTCACCGCTGGCGCTCAAGCCGCCAACCACCGCGAAGCGCCGCTCACCGCGCTCGACCACAAGGCCGATATCACCGACTTTTTCGCTTTCGTCAGCTATGACGACCCCAGCAAGGTCACCTTCATCCTCAACGTCGATCCGCTGTTGGAACCCAGCAACGGTCCCAACTATTTCCCCTTCGATCCCGAGATCCTGTACGCCATCCGCGTCGACAACAATCACGACGCCGTGGAGGATTTGCGCTTTGAGTTCCGCTTCAAAACCGAAATCCGCGCACCGGGCGTTTTCACCGGCTTCGTCGGGGCGGGCAACGGCATCCCGGCTCCCTTGAATTCGCCCGCCCCGGTATCGCCCGGCGCCCCGCTGATTCCGCCGGCCATCACCGCGCTGGACGGTCCCGGTTCCGAAGGATTCAGCCTGCGCCAGCGCTACTCGGTCGTGCTGGTCCGCGGCAAGCAACGCACCGAGCTGGCCAAGGACCTGATCGCCGTACCCACCAACGTCGGGCCGCGCACCATGCCCGACTACGCCAGTCTGGCCGAACAGGGTATCCACGATCTCGAAAAGGGCATCCGCGTGTTCGCCGGCACGGTGGACGATCCGTTCTGGATCGATCTGGGTGCGGCGTTCGACTCGTTGAATTTCCGCAACTTGCCCCAAGGCTCCGGCATCGCCGGCGTGCTGACGCCCGAACAGGATGCCGACGACACCCGCAACTTCGCCTCCGACGACGTGGCCGGCTTCAATGTCAACGCCATCGCCATCGAGGTTCCGATCGCGCTGCTGACTCGCGACGGTAAGATTCATGCCGCCAACGAACCGCTGGCCACCATCGGCGCCTGGGGCACCACCTCCCGGCCGCTAGTCAAAGTGTACCGGCGTCCGGGTGAACCGGCGGCGGTGTCCGATCGAGTGGTCCAAATCCAGCGCATGGGCAATCCCCTATTCAACGAGCTGCTCATCGGAACCGGAGACAAAGACAAGTTCAGCATGAGCGAGCCCAGAAACGACGCCCAGTTCGCCGACTACGCCCTGGACCCGCTCCTGGCCCGGGTGCTGAACGCCATCTACGCCGACGCGCTGCCGATTCCCGCCCCACCGCGCAACGACCTGCTGCCGCTGGTGACCTACATGGCTCCCATCGCCGCGCCCGGCACACCAGCGGGACCGGTGGCCGATCTGCTGCGGCTGAACACCGGGATTCCCCCCACCTTCGCCGAGAAACGCAGCCGATTGGGTTTGCTGGCCGGAGACGCGGCGGGTTTCCCCAACGGTCGGCGGGTATCGGACGACGTGACCGACATCGCGGCGCGCGCCGTGGTTGGGGTGCTGGCGGGCGGCCCCTTCGGCGGTTTCCCGCATAACAGCATCGGCGACGGTGTCAACGCCAACGACGTGCCCTATCGGGAGAGCTTCCCCTATCTGGGTCTCGCTCACTCCGGCCGCGACAGCCGCCACGTCGATCCGGGCGAGCCCGGATGCGCGGATGGCAATTGTCCGGTGGATTGATGGCTGACACGCTCGCGCGAGATCGCTCATGAACGCATGCCTCGTCTTTCATCCCACTCGCGCGGGGGGTTGCGGCGCGACCGGGCGGCGGCGCTGGCGCCTGCTGCTCGGCGCGCTGTTCGGCGTCGCCGGCCCGGTGCTGGCGGCGTCATTCATCCCTACCGACCCCGATCAGGTCCTGGAAAAGCTGCCGCTGGCAGTGGTTGATTCCAGGGCTCGGGAACTGCAAGGGTTGCGCCGCCAGTTGGCCGCTCGACCCGAGGATCTACAACTGGCGCTACAGGTCGCTCGTCGCAATGTGGAAATCGGCCGTGCCGAGGCCGATCCCCGCTACCACGGTTACGCGCGGGCGGCGCTGGCGCCCTGGTGGGACCAGACTTCGCCGCCGCCCGAGGTATTGCTGTTGCGCGCCGTGTTGCGCCAGAACCAGCACGATTTCGACGGCGCTTTGGCCGATCTGCGCCAAGTGTTGACGGCGAACCCCCGTCACGCCCAAGCCTGGCTCACCCAGGCGGTGATCCAGCAGGTGCGGGGCGAACCCGTTGCAGCGTTGCAAAGCTGTTTCGCCTTGCGGCGCTTGACCGATCCGCTGCTGTTCAACGCTTGTCTGAGTGGGGCGCTCGCCCGCAACGGTCAGGCCGAGTTCGCTTACGCAAGCTTGCGGCGCACGCTGGAGAACGCGCCCGAAGCCGACGACGGAGAACGGCTCTGGGCATTGACGGTGCTGTCGGAAATCGCCGAACAGCGCGGTGACGCGGCGGCGGCGGAAACGCACTTCCGCGCCGCGCTCGCCTTGGGCCGGCGCGATGTTTACCTGCTCGGCGCCTACGTCGATTTCCTGCTCGATCAAAACCGGCTGGCCGAAGCACGCGCGCTGCTCCGGGACGAACAGCGCGCCGATAGCCTGCTGCTGCGCTTGGCGCTGGCGGAGCGACGGTTGGACGATCCCGCCTGGCAGCGCCACGCCGAGATCCTGGAAGCACGCTTCGCCGCCGCGCGCCAGCGGGGCGACGACACCCACGTCGCCAGCGAAGCCCGGCTCAAACTCAACCTGCGCCAGCAACCCGCCGAAGCGTTGGAACTGGCGCGGCGCTACTGGGCGCAGGGACAACGCGAACCTCAGGATGCTCGTTTGCTGCTGGAAGCGGCGCTCGCCGCTGGCCGACCGGACGAGGCGGGCGAGGTGTTGGACTGGCTGGAGCGGGTCAAGCTGGAAGATCACCGTCTGGCCGAATTGAGCCGGCGTCTGCGGGAGTTCGGGTCATGAAGCGGAGATCGTGGCTTGCGCTGGCGCTGTTGCTGAGCTTGGCGCCGTCCGCCTTCGCCCACAAACCCAGCGACAGCTATCTGAGTCTGACGCAGCGCGACGGCGGCTGGGAGGCGCGCTGGGACATCGCCCTGCGCGATTTGGAATACGCCATCGGCCTGGACGCCAACGGCGACGGGGCGATCACTTGGGGCGAATTGCGGGCGCGTGAAACCGTCGCGGTCAACTACGCCCTGGAACATCTTACTTTGCGCGCTGGCGAAACGAACTGCATCGCCCGGCCGGGACCGTTGCGGGTGGTGGATCACAGCGATGGCGCCTACGCGGTGCTCCATGTTGTTCTGGAATGTCCGACGGCTGGCGCGCAAACGCTGGATTACCGGCTGTTCTTCGCGCTCGATCCTTCGCACCGGGGCCTGCTGCGGGTAAACGCGCCGAATGGAACGGAAACAGTCGTACTGTCGCCGGATCGACCGCGACATCCGCTGAATGCGGCGCCCGCCAGCGGTTGGCGCCAATTTGCGAGCTACTGGAAAGAAGGGGTGTGGCACATCTGGATCGGTTTCGATCACCTCCTGTTTTTGCTGGCCCTGCTGCTGCCGGCGGTGCTGTGGCGGGAACAGGGCCGCTGGCGGCCGGCGACCGCATTACCGACGGTTTTGCTGGAAACCGCCGCCATCGTCACCGCCTTCACCGTGGCCCACTCGCTGACGCTGACTTTGGCGGTGCTGGGCGTGGTCGATTTGCCCAGCCGGCTGGTGGAAACGGTGGTCGCGTTCACCATCGTGCTGGCGGCGCTCAACAACCTGTTCCCGCTGGTCACGACCCGGCGCTGGTCGCTGGCGTTCGGGCTGGGCTTGATCCACGGTTTCGGCTTCGCCGGCGCGCTGCGTGATCTGGGCCTGCCCGGCGATGCGCTGGCCCTGGCGCTGGCCGGCTTCAACCTCGGGGTCGAAACCGGGCAACTGGCTGTCGTCGCGGTCGTACTGCCGCTGGCCTTCGCCCTGCGCCAGACCTGGCTGTACCGCCGGTTGACGCTGCCGGTGGGATCGGCCGCCGTCGCCCTGCTCGCCCTGGCGTGGTGTCTGGAGCGCGGTTTGAACATCACCTTGCTGGCTCCTCTTGGATCGGGCTGATTGTCGCCATGGACGGCGCTCGCTAGAATCCCGGCGCACCATTACTGGGAATACGCGGAGCGCCCCGTGGACGTAACCCGTCAGCCTTTATCCTCTCAGCCCGACCCCTTGGCTGGCCTGTTAGCGGCGACCGCCCGCGGCGACCGCCAAGCGTTCGCGACGCTGTACCAACACACCCGAGGTCGCCTGTATGCAATCGCGCTGGCGTTGCTACGCCAACAGGACGCCGCCGAGGATGTCTTACAGGAGACGTATCTGGCCGTCTGGCGCACGGCGGGCCAGTACCAGCCCGAGCGAGCGCCGCCTCTGGTATGGCTGATGGCGATCACCCGCCATCGTTCCATCGAATACCTGCGCCAACGGCGGCGGCGTTCGGTGGAAATCAACGCCGAACCGTTGGCCGTGGAAGCCTTGGAAATACCCGATCCTCAACCCGCGCAGTCGGTCGAACATTTAGCTCACGCCATTCAGGAGTGTTTGCGACGCTTGTCCGCCGATCAAGCCCAAGCCATTACCCTGGCTTTCTTTTACGGCCTCAGCCACGAAGAACTGGCGGCGAGGCTAAAAACGCCGCTGGGCACCATCAAAAGCTGGATACGGCGGGGTTTATCGCAACTGAAGGGGTGCCTCGAATCATGAACCGGAACGAAGCCGAAAGCCTGGCGGGCGAGTATGTGCTCGGCTCCCTGAGCGGGCCAGAACTGGCCGAATTCGAGGCGAATCTGGCGCGGAATCCCGAATTGCAGCGGCTGGTGGCCGCCTGGGAGCGGCGCTTGACGCCGCTGGCAGCCACCCTGCCCGAAGCGCAACCCCGGACGTCGGTTTGGGACGCCATCGAAACGGCGCTGGATGAGGCGGGGCCGCCCGCCACCGTGACCGTGCGCGCGCGGGAAGGCGAATGGCGGATGCTGGCGCCGGGCCTGGAGATCAAACTGCTGCTGGTGGATCGGGAAGCCGGCTTTCAATCCTTTCTGCTGCGGCTGGCCCCGGGCTGCCAGCTCCCCCCGCACGATCACAGCAGTCTGGAGGAATGTCTGCTGCTGGAGGGCGACATGCTGATCGGCGACCGGGCTTACGCCGCCGGCGATTATCACGCAGCCCTGCCCGGCTCGCGGCACGCGCCCATCTCCACCCGCAACGGCGGCCTGGTGTTCCTGCGCGGCCAACTGCGACCCGAGTTGCTGGGTTGAGTCCAGTTGGGATTACGGCACGCCCAGCGTCTTCCCACCCATGCCCAGCGCCAGGATGCCCACGGCGGCCACCCAACTTCCGGCCGCGCGCACCGCGACGCGCGGCCAATTCGGTTTCAGGCGCAGCAGCGCGTCGCTGACCGCCAAGCCGTAGCCCATCGCCAACAGCGCGGCGGCGACCAGACCGAGAATAAAAATCGGCGGCGACAGATTCGGGGGGAGCGCCGCGCCGTTGGAATAGCCATGAGTCATCCCAAACCCCAGCGCCAGCGCATACAGCAATGCGGTTGGCAATCGCCAGGCTGCGGCGACCAGGCCGCCAATCAACACTAGCGATCCGAGGTTCAGCAGCAGTATCCCATTCGACTCGGGTTGATTCAGCGCCAGACCCGCGCCCGCCGCCAGCGCGACGACGAAAGCCAACAAGACGCCTTGGCCCTCGTTCAAGCCATGCTGGCCCGCCAGCAGGCCCAGCGCCAGCATCGGCAATACATGCTCGGGAGCGGTCAGCGGATGGAGCAGGCCGGCGTGGAATGCGCCGGCCTGGGCGCTGGCCACGTGGGCGCAGGCCGCCTCGGCGGCGAGCGCCAAGCCCAGCGCCACGCCCGCGCGGGCGGCGAGCGTTCGCAAACCCACGCGCGCGGTCATCAGGCTCCCGCCAGATGGGGCAACAGAAAAAATACCCCGCAGGCGACAATCGCCGCCCCGCCCGCTTGCAACGAGCGGTTGCCCCAAGGCCAGCGTCCGATCAGGCCGATGAGAATGCCGACCAGGTGCAAGCCGCCGGTGGCGATGACGAAGCCCAGGGCGTAAGTGATGGGATTGGCCGAATCAGGAAGCTCCGCGCCATGCGCGTAGCCGTGGAAAATGGCGAACAATCCAACCAGTACGCCCGCGACCCACAGCGGCGGGCGCAGCGCCAGCGCCACCATCAAGCCCAGCACCACCGCCGACGCGGCAATGGCGATTTCCACGCCCGGCAGATCCACGCCCAAGCCGCCGAGCAGCCCGCCCAAGGCCATCACCAGCGGGAAGGTCACCGGCAATATCCAAATCGCCGGCGCTCCCAACTGCGCGCCCCACAGACCGACCGCGACCATCGCCACCACATGATCCAGACCGAGGATGGGATGCGCGAACCCGGCGATGAAACCACCGGAAAGATCTGCTTGACCGACATGGGCCAGCGCCAGCGCCGGAACGAACAGGCCGATGAGGGTGATAAAGCGCCGATGCCAGATGGAAAGAGGGGTGTTCATGATCAAATTCGCTCTGGGTGAAAGGGTTCTTTCCCTATGCGACCCCAGAGCGTCTTTGGATGCGGTTCTAGCAACATTTTCCGCCCTATGCTCGGCGAAC
>DAIRDI010000122.1:0-8655 GCA_036796235.1 Candidatus Competibacteraceae bacterium
TCGGCGGCGACGGCGCGCTGCTCCTGGTCGGCGGCGCGGGCCTCGGCGGTGATCGCGCGCTGCTCCTGGTCGGCGGCGCGGGCCTCGGCGGTGATCGCCCGCTGCTCCTGGTCGGCGGCGCGGGCTTCGGCCAGCACCGCCTGCTGTTGCTGCTCTTGGGCTTTGGCCTCAATCAACTTATAAAACGGATGAGAGGCAAAGCCGCTTAACATGAAATCATCAAACACATTTGGGGGTGCATGAAAATGTGCTTTCAGGTTCTCATGTTCTTGCGCAACATAAAACCGGTTCAACCCATCGAAATACACATAGATATAGTTCGCAGCAAGGATGATCGGGTCCCACTGCGTGTAATCCTCAAGCTGGGTATTAGGCAATGTTGATTCAATCAGAATGATCCAAGGTCGAATAATTGAAAGATCAAGGCCGGCCAAAACATCTTCTTCAGCACCCTCTACGTCGATCTTCAAGAAGTGAATTGGGGCCAAATGAAAACGCTCGCAGATCGCAGTAAGCGTATCGACAGGTACAATACGTTCAAGTATTCTATAGCCGCGCTCAGTTTCGTGACGTTCTGCGGTTGCTTGTTTAAAAGTGGAAAGGCCAGTGTCTGGTAATTCATAAAATATTAATTCGCCCCGCTCGGCACCGGCCGCAAGCTGAAGGTTGATATCCCGCACTCTCTCTTCTTGTAGTTTTTCGTACCACTGAGCAACGGGTTCAATATTAATCCCTCGCCAGCCGCGATCATAAAATGCCTTGGTCACCGAATCTATTTCAGGATCGTTGGCTCCGACATCAATGTAGAATCCGCACTCAACTTGCTTGAGTGCTCGCCATAACATGACGTCTTCAAAATTCTGCGCGTAAGAGATGAAAGTCATATCATGCTGATCTTTATTGTTGGATCGATCCAGGCACATCCAGCAAAGTGCGCCTTATTAATGTTGAGCACGTTAAACACTAAAGCTAAATCACGCCATTCATAGTTATTGGCGAGATGGGTGTCGGTGCTGCACAGTGCCGTCTGAATGGAGTAACTGCCTGGTCCCAAGTTGGCTGGAAATACAATATCAAAAACATGCTTTGTGTCGGCTGGTACATTTAAAAGCGCCTGTTCTTTGAGGTGGGTATTGGTACCGTACATCACCTGACCCAACCGGTCTTTGATCCCATAACCCAGCACCAGCCGCTCTATAAAAGCATGTGTTACGACCTCAATACGCAGTGTGACGACTTGACCAACATCCACAAATTCGACTCGCCGCCCATTTTCATCAAGTAGCGCAATGTCGGCGACGGTTGCCTCGCCCGTGCCCGATACCGTTTGCGCCCGGCCATCCTCCAGCCGCTTGACCTCGACCGTGGCGTTTTCCTTTTCCGCAATGATGGCGTTGTAGAAATCCATCACCTCCTCGGGATTGCCGTCCTTGATGACGAAACCGCGCTCGAGCAGGACGGCACGGTCGCACAAGCTCTGAATAGCGCTTTTGTCATGCGAAACGATGAGCAGCGTGGTGCCCTGTTCTCGGAACTCACGAATACGGTTAAAACTTTTATGCTGAAAATAAGCATCCCCCACCGACAGCGCCTCATCGACGATCAGAATGTCCGGGCGAACCACGGTGGCGACGCTAAACGCCAACCGCATCTGCATGCCGCTGGAGTACATACGCACCGGGCAGTCGATGTAATCACCGATCTCGGCAAAGGACTCAATAGCGGGCATACAGGCGGTGATTTCATCGACGCGCAAGCCGAGCAACTGCCCCGCCATATACGCATTTTGCCGCCCGGTGAAATCCGGATGAAAGCCCATGCCCAGTTCCAGCAACGCCGCCACCCGGCCCTGAATCGCCACCTGTCCGGTGGTCGGCTGAGTGGTGCCGGTGATGATCTTCAGCAAGGTGCTTTTGCCCGCGCCGTTCACCCCGATGATGCCGACGGCCTCCCCCGGTTCCACGCGAAAACTGATGTCGCGCAGTACCCAAGTTTTTTCGTGTTGGGGGCGGCCGGTCACCCACTCCAGCGCGCGCGCCCATTTGCCCGGATAGCGTTTGTAGGCTTTGCCAATATTTGTGACGACCAGCGCGCTCATCAGAGTTCATCCACCAATTCGCCCACGCGGCCCAGGAAAAACCGGGCGCCGACGATCAGAAAGAGCAGGGTAAGCACAGCCAGCGGCAACAGGGTGGAATAGTCCGGGGCGACCCGACTGAGGAACACGCTTTGATAGGCGGCCATCAAGGGCTGCAACGGATTCAGTTGCATAAACTCGCGCGCCTGCTCAGGCAGGGCCGGCAGAGTATAAACGATCGGCGTCAGCCAGAACCAGAATTGCAGCACTACGCCGGTGAACTGGCCCACATCCCGGAAGAAGACGTTCAGGGTCCCCAGAAAGATGCCGAGACCGACCGTGAACAGGATCTGTAGCACGAGCAGGGGAACGGCGGCGAACAGCACCCAACCGGGCCAATGGCCGATGATGGCGAGAAACAGAAGATACAGCGCGAAGAGGATGCCAAAGTTGATCAGCGCCGACAAGACAACCATCGTCGGCAGGCAGATACGCGGAAAGTTGGCTTTCTTGATGATGTTGCCGTGTTCGAGAAACACCGTCGTCAGGCGGCTCAACATCTCCGCGAACAGGCTCCAGGTGATGACGCCAACGCAGAGATAGATGCTGAAGGCGAACGGCGTGCTCTCGAACCCACCCAAGGTCGGGCGCAGGAGCTGGCTGAAGATCACCGTGTAGATGACGATCATGGTCAGCGGACTGGCCACCGCCCAAAACGCGCCCAGCAAGGATTCCCGATACTTGCCGTTGAACTCGCGCAACACGCTGCTCCACACGAAGCCTCGATACTGCCAGAGAGAACGGAACATCATGATGAGGTGCGACATGGGCTGGCAGTCAGGCTCGGAGGAATGGAAGGATTACGGTCAATCTTACCTCAGATTGACCGTATCGGAACACGCGGCGTGATCGCTGCACCAGATCGGCCTGGGTGATGACCCGCGACGGCCACTGCTTGCGAATCGAGCGCCAATATGCTCATTGCGGAAAATCGGCAACAACGATAGGCTGAAATTCAGCGAAAGACCCGCCTGTTAATCCTCATTAATCCCTGGGAGAGTGCCAACCATGCGTGAAAGTCTCATCGTCTCCAACCGTGGACAGATCACCCTGCCGGCGGTTCTGCGCAAACGCATCGGCATCCATCCCGGCAGCGTCGTTATTGTTGAGGAACAAGATGGCGCGTTGGTGTTGCGACCGGCCGCGGTGCTCGAAGTGGACACCTATAGCGATGCGGATATCGCTCGCTGGGCACAAGAGGATCAACTACCCCCCGACCAACGGGAAGCGGTTTTGCGGAAGCTTGGGATTCAGCGGTGAAACGCCTGTTTCTGGACGCCAACGTTCTGTTTGCGGCGGCTCACAATCCCTCCGGTAAAGCGGCTCTGATCGTCGAACTCGCGACCGTGGGCTGCTGGCGCGCATCAACCAGCCGTCTGGCGGTGGTCGAAGCCCAACGCAACCTGGAACGAAAGGCTCCTTCCGCCTTGCCGAATCTTGAAAAACTGCTGGTCGCCTTGACGATCATCAGCGGTGGCGATGGCGCTGGTTGCCCGATCGATCTGCCGGCCAAGGACCGACCGATCTTCGAAGCGGCGCTACTCGATCGAGCCACTCACCTTCTGACCGGGGACATCAAGCATTTTGGGAGCTTAATGGACCAGCCGGAAACGACTTGCGGGATTCGCGTACAGACCGTGGCCGACTTCTTGAAAGGATTGGACTGAGGCCGGTTGAGTGTCCCCACTCGAATATTCCCAAGCCACTCTTTCCTCCGCCCTCGCCCGCAAGCAGGCGAGGGCAGTGAATGGCTACAATCCAACCACTCGCCGCAACCCGGCGGAGTTCTCCTCGACCTCATCGACCGTCGCCGCGCGCAAGCCCCGATTCACGGCGCTGAGCACCGCTTTCAGCGAGGCGGTGACAATGTCGCTGTCGATGCCGGCTCCGAACAGCGACGCGCCATCGTCCATACGGATTTCGACGTAAGACACGGCGTTAGCGTTGGCGCCGGCGCCGATGGCGTGTTCGTGGTAGTCCACCACTCGCACCGCCAGCCCGCAATGCCGGTTCAGGGCGTCGGTAAAGGCGTCGATGGGACCGTTGCCCTGACCCGCGATCAGCCGTTCCTGTCCCCGGTCGCGAACCGTGGCGGTCAGCTTGCGCGCGCCGCTGGGGTGACCGTCGGGCGTGCTGCGCTGCTCGATGAATTGGAACGGCTCGACTGGAGCGAGATATTCCTCGGCGAACGCCGCCCACAGATCGGCCGAGGTCAGCTCCTTGCCGGTGGCGTCGGCGATGGCTTGCACCCGCTGGCTGAACTCGATCTGCAAGCGGCGCGGCAGCCGCAAGCCATGGTCCTTCTCCAGCAGGTAGGCGATCCCGCCCTTGCCGGACTGGCTGTTGACCCGGATCACCGCTTCATAGCTGCGGCCCACGTCGGCCGGATCGATGGGCAGATAGGGCACGTCCCAGACCTCATTGCCGGCGTTGGCGGCCAGGCCCTTCTTGATCGCGTCCTGATGCGAGCCGGAAAAGGCGGTGAAGACCAACTCGCCGGCGTAGGGGTGGCGCGGATGCACCGGCAACTGATTGCAATACTCGGCGGCGCGCACCACGGTGTTGATGTCCGATAAGTCCAGGCCAGGGTCCACGCCTTGGGTGAACAGGTTCAAGGCCAGAGTCACGATATCGACGTTGCCGGTCCGTTCGCCGTTGCCGAACAACGTGCCTTCCACCCGATCAGCGCCAGCCAGCAACGCCAGTTCGGCGGCGGCCACGGCGGTCCCCCGGTCGTTGTGCGGATGCACGCTGATCCAGACCGAATCGCGCTGGCGCAGATGGCGGCAGAACCATTCGATCTGGTCGGCGTGGACGTTGGGCGTGGCCATTTCCACGGTCGCCGGCAGATTGAGAATGACGCGCCGCTCCGGAGTCGGTCGCCAGACCTCGACCACCGCCTCGCACACCTCCAGCGCGAATTCCAGCTCGGTGGCGCTGAAGCTTTCCGGGGAGTACTCAAAGGTCCATTCTGTATCTGGATATTCGGCGGCGATCTCCCGCAGCAACCGGGCGCCGGCGACGGCGATATCGACGATGCCGGCTCGGTCCAGGCCAAACACCACCTGACGCTGGATCGGCGAGGTGGAGTTGTACAAATGCACGATGGCCTTTTTGACCCCGCGCAGCGCCTCGAAGCTGCGGCGGATCAATGGCTCGCGCGCTTGGGTGAGCACCTGAATGCGCACGTCGTCGGGAATCAATTGGCGATCAACGAGATCGCGGACGAAGTCGAAATCGGTCTGCGAGGCGGCCGGGAAGCCGACCTCGATCTCCTTGAAGCCCAGTTGCACCAGCAACTCGAACATCCGGCGCTTGCGGTCGGCGCCCATCGGCTCGATCAGGGCCTGGTTGCCGTCGCGCAGATCCACACTGCACCAGATCGGCGCTTGGGTGATGACCCGCGACGGCCATTGCCGGTCCGGCAAGCGGACGGGCGGGAAGGGGCGGTATTTACGGGTGGCGTCAACGCGCATGGGGAATGCCTCTCTCTCAATGAAATACAGGGTATACGGAATGGGATCGCGAACGCGGCGCGGGATCCGGCCGCCAGGCCGCCGCTAGGCCCGACGACCGTTGCTTAGTCGCGGCAGGGCGAGGGAGAGAGCAGGCGCGAAAATAGCGCGGTCAACGCTGGAGGAAATACGCGGGGGGATCCAACAAGATCGAGCGGGCTCGGACACGGCGGGCAATCCTTAAAACAATTCGGTGATGTTGCGGCTGGGAAACAGCAAGCCCCGGCGCTCCCGTCAGGAGGCCGGGCGGCTCAGTCGCAGTTCGAATCGTTCGAGGGATTGTATGTTCATAATGGGCGTTAGAGTAACGAACGCCCCGCGTCGGGGTCAAGCGCGGCGGGTGATTGTGATTTATCGGAAAAACCGAACAATAGGCGCTGTAGCGCCCATTCATCAATCGTTGAGGAGCCATTCATGTCCGAGAAATCACACACCCCGCAAACCGCGGCCATCCTGGTCTGGGATCTGCCGACCCGGCTGTTCCACTGGATTCTGGTGGCGCTGGTGATCGCGCAATGGTGGACCGCCGATAGTTTCGACACCATGCACTATCACCTTTGGGGCGGCTACGCGGTGTTGGCGTTGGTGCTGTTTCGCCTGGTCTGGGGCTTCGCGGGCAGCGACACCGCCCGCTTCCGCGATTTCGTGCGCGGGCCGGGCGCGGCGCTGGCCTATATTAAGGCGTTGGCGCGTGGTGATGCGCCCCGGTATCTCGGCCACAACCCGCTGGGCGGCTGGTCGATTCTGGCGATGCTGGCGCTGTTGCTGGTGCAGGCCGGTACCGGGCTGTTCGCCAACGACGATATTTTCATCGAGGGACCACTGTATTCCTGGGTGTCCAAAGGGACGAGCGACTGGCTGACCACGATCCACCGGCTGAATTTCGACCTGCTGCTGATCCTGATCGCGATTCACCTTGCGGCGGTGTTGTTCTATCTGCTGGTCAAGCGGGAGAATCTGATTCACCCGATGTTGAGCGGTCGCAAACATCTCCCGTCGGCGGTCCCCCAGCCCCGCATGGTCAGTCCCTGGCGCGGATTGGTGGTGCTGGCGGTCGCGAGCGCGGGCGTGGGGTGGCTGGTGTGGTGAGCGGCGGCTAAAACAATCACGGCCATGCGCGGGCATGGCCGTGGTGGAAAACGCACTTCCCGGCGAAGAAGCGCTGGCCTCCCGCTCAATCCTTGCGGAATTCCTTATGACAGGCCTTGCAGGTTTCGGCGGTCTTGCCGAACTGAGCCCGGATGGCCCCTGGATCGCCGCCCTTGGCGACTTCGGCCAGTTGGGTGGCTTCCTTCTGGAATTCCACCATGGCGTTCTCGAACTGGCCCCAGTTCGTCCAGATGTTCGCCTTGGCTTCGGTATCCTTGACCGCGTCCGGCCCCGACCCGGCTGGAAAACCGTCGAGAGCCGCCTGGCTCATCATCTCGACGTACTGCGCGTGGCGGGAAACCGCGGCGGCGTCGAAGGGAATTTCACCTTTGATCATGGCGCCGATCGGCGAAAAATTCCATTTGATGATGGTGTAGACGGACTGGCGATACTTGGCCGCTTCTTCCGGTTTCGGACTCGTGGCGTGCGCCACGGTCAACAAACCCAACCCCAGGATGCCGCCCGCCAAACCGATTTGTCGTTTGTTCATAAAGTTTCCGTCCCTTGTTTTCGCTGTGTTTAAACAGGAATGATCATGCCACAGGTCCGGTATTTTGCAAGAACAAGCTGAAGCCCGGCTGAACCGGCGTCCACCCCGTCGAGCGTGCCGCAATGCAAAAATCAGGCGGTGCTGGTGGCTCACGCCCGGCGCGGCGGCCGGCGTTCAGAACAGCCGACCCAGCAACAGATACAGCGAAGCATTGCCGCCTTCGGCATAGCCCGCCCCCAGGTAAGCCGGGCCCAACGGCGTGTCCGCGCCCACGAACAGACTGCCAGCCGGGATCAGGGAATCGAGGTCGATCTCGTCGACGTCGTTCCAGGCCCCACCGACTTCCAGCGAACCGCCGGCGAAGAGCGGAAGGCTGAACGCCGCCGAGGCGTCGTTTAAGCGGTGCATGTAGATCAACTGCCCCAGAGCGATGTATTCGCCGGACACCTCGCCCGTCTGAAAGCCGGACAGATTCAGAAAACCACCGAGCCGGAACAGATCCTGGATGCCGAGCGTCCCTTCGAGTCGGCCCGCCAGTCGGACGCGGGGGATGAGGGTGGATCGCCGCAACGTGTAAGGTTGCGTCCAGGTCAGGTCGAGGGTCTGAAAGGTGTTGTCGGCGCCCAGCGCGGTAGGGGCGTTGTGGTAAGTGAGATTTTGAAAGGCGCCCGAGGTCGGAAAATCGAGGTTGTCCAAGGTATCCTTGGTCCAGGAGAGCGAGAAATCGCCGCCGTCGAAGTCGCCTTCGTCGGCGGAGGAGCGTTGGCCCCGGCGGAATTCAGTGCTGCCGACGCTGTAGCGCAGGCCCAGCGCCAGCCGTCCCCAGCGATCCAGGTTACGACCCGCTTCCAAACCGAGCGTGGTGCGGTTCACCCGGTATTCGGTGCTGAAGTCGTCCGCGGTCCGGGTCAGGGACAAATCGTAGCGTTCGTAACGAAGATAGGGGTTAAGGAAGTAATTCTGATCCGCGTCGAGCGGTTGATAAAAATCGGTCGCCAGTACGATATCGCTACCGAGTTGCGCAATGCTACGCCACTGCCCGCCCAAGGCGTTGAGCTGGGCCATGGTGTAGGCGGCGTTGATGGTGAACTGCGATTCGCCCTGGAGGTTGGCGCCCATGAATAAACCGAACTGGAGGGTGTCGGCGCCGATATGGCGCGCTTCGGCTTTAACGATCAATCCGGTCCGACCCTCCTCCTCGACCAACGAGTACGTCACTTCCTGAAATTCGCCCATGCCATGGATCTTGTTCAGGGTGCGGCTGAGTTGTTGGGGATCAAGCCGGTCGCCCGGCTGGATGTCCAACTGCTGTTGGATGACTTGGTCGGACAGGCGGGTGTCGTTCTGGATACGAATGAAATCGA
>DAIRDI010000123.1:0-8651 GCA_036796235.1 Candidatus Competibacteraceae bacterium
CAAGCTGGCGGCGTTCGCCCTGTTGATGCGGATTCTGGTGGAGGGTCTGGGCGCGCTGCAGGCCGACTGGCAGCAGATGCTGATTATTCTGGTGGTGCTGTCCGTCGGGTTGGGTAACCTGGTCGCCATCGCCCAGACCAACATCAAACGGATGCTGGCCTACTCGACGATTTCCCATGTTGGGTTTCTGCTGATGGGCATCCTGGCGGGCACGCCGGAGGGCTATGCGGCGGCCATGTTCTATACCATCGTCTACGTGTTGATGGCGGTCGGCGCGTTCGGCGTGGTGATCGTGCTGAGCCGGTCCGGCTTCGAGGCCGAGAACATCGATGACTTCAAGGGCTTGAACGACCGCAGTCCCTGGCTGGCCTTCCTGATGATGGTCATCATGATGTCCATGGCGGGCGTTCCGTTCCTGGTGGGCTTCTACGCCAAGTGGGTGGTGCTCCAGGCCATCGTCAATATCGGGCTGGTGTGGCTGGCGATTCTGGGCGTGGTGTTTTCGGTGATTGGGGCGTTCTATTATCTGCGGGTGGTTCGGTGCATGTACTTCGATCCGCCGGAGCAGAGCGAACCGATCCAGATGAGACTGGATACCGAAATTGTAATCAGCGCCAATGGTCTGTTGCTGGTGGTGTTGGGCTTGTACCCCACCGCGCTGATGGCTTGGTGCGCCTTGGCGCTGTCGGGCTGAGTCCTTCGTTTTTCCGTTCATGGCGCAAGGGATCATTATCGGGCTCTGGCTGGGATTGGCGGTGATCGCCGCCAACCTGCCCTGGCTCAGCGAGCGCTGGTTCCTGGTGATCGCGCCGCGGGACGGGCGTCCCAAGCCCTTTTGGCCGCGTCTGGTCGAATGGGGCGTGTTGTATGGCCTGGTGCTGGGCATCGGGTTCGGCTTCGAGCATCAGGCGACCGGCGCCGTTCGCGCGCAGTCCTGGGAATTCTACGTCGTGACGCTGTGTCTGTTCGCTGTCAGCGCCCTGCCGGGATTTATCTATCGCTATCAGATCCGCCGTCTGCTGGAGCAGGCGGGTCGTTAGAGGCGACGCCGGGGTCCAGCCCGTCTTCCTCTTTTGCTGCACTGCAATATAAGCCGCGTTATAATGCGCTGTTCTTTGAATCAGCGCGTGGAGCGGCCATGTCCAAACAACATCCCATCATCGCCATTACCGGCTCGTCCGGCGCCGGCACCTCGACGGTGCGGGTGGCGATGGAACATATTTTCCGGCGGGACGGGTTCAATGTGGCCATCGTCGAAGGCGACAGCTTCCACCGCTACGAGCGGCTGGAAATGCAGCGCCAAGTCGAGCGGGCGCGCCGGGAAAATCGCAACCTCAGTCATTTCGGTCCCGAAGGCAACCTGTTCGACCGTTTGGAAGCGCTGTTCATGGAATACGGCGAACGGGGCACCGGACTGCGGCGCGTCTACCTCCACAACTGGGAGGAGGCCAACGCCCGGGGTTTGGAGCCGGGCGCCTTCACGCCGTGGGAACCGATCCCGCCCGATACGGATCTCCTGTTTTACGAGGGCCTGCACGGCGGGGTGGTGACCGAGCAGGTCAATGTCGCGCGTTACGTGGATCTGCTGATCGGCGTGGTGCCGACCGTCAATCTGGAATGGATTCAGAAGATTCACCGCGATACCGCCGAGCGCGGCTACAGCGCCGAAGCGGTGACCGATACCATTCTGCGGCGGATGTATGACTATACCCACTACATCGTGCCGCAGTTTTCCTGCACCGACATCAATTTTCAGCGGGTGCCGACGGTGGATACGTCCAACCCGTTCGCGGCGCGCGATATTCCTACCCTGGATGAAAGCTTCGTAGTGATCCGCTTCCGGGACCCACGCAAGACCCAGCCGGACTTTCCCTATCTGGTGCGCATGATCCACGATTCATTCATGTCGCGGCGCAATACCATCGTGGTCCCGGGCGGCAAGATGGGTTTCGCCATGGAGTTGATCCTGCAACCGTTGATCGAACGGCTGGTGCGCCGGGAGTTTTAACGGGGCATCGCGTCGCTAGCGGCCGGTTGTTGGGCGAGGACGCGGCATGGGCAGATTGATGATCGCGATGCCGGCCAGGGTCATGGCGCCGCCCAGAATCAGTTTCCAACTCAGCGCATCGCCCCACAGCAGCACGCCGAACGCCACCGCCAGCACCGGAGCCAGGAGCATCAGCGGCGTGGTGACGCCGACCGGATAGCGGCCGAGCAGGTAGTAGACGATGCCGTGCCCGATCAGCGAGGCGCCGACGGCGGAGTAGACCGGCGCGGCCAGTTCCAGTCCGGATGCGGTGCTGATGGCGGTCCAGTGATCCTGCTCGAACAGCAGTGACAGCACCGCCAGCGCCGGCATCGCGCAGAGGGCGATCCAGGCTTGCAGGGCGAACACGCCGACGCCGCGCAATTGCCGCATCTGAATGGTGGCGACCGCCATCGCCGCCGCGCCGGCGGTGATCAGAAACAGGGCGTCGAGGTGATGGAATACGATCGGGTCAAAGCCGATCACCAATACTCCTCCGAACGCCGCGGCGATTCCCAGCACGCGCCGCCGGCCCAGCGTTTCACCTAGCAGGACCACCGCCAGCAGCGCTGAAAAAGGCACATACAACTGACTGGCGATGGCGACGGAGGCAATATCTCCACTGGCCTCCAGGCCGGCGAAGATCAGACTGAAGTGCAGCACGCCTTGTACCGCGGCGATGCCCAGCACGCCGCCCATCCGCCCGGGAATCCAGCGCAGGAACGGCAACAGCAACAGCAGCAGGATCGCGAAACGCAACGCGGTGAACAGGAACGGCTGGAACTGGGTGACCCCCGCCTTGCCGGCGATGAAGTTGAATGCCCACGCGGTGTTGGCCAGCAACGCCAGGGACAGGTCGCCTACCGTCAGGCCGCGCGGCGTGTGGTCGCCGGCCGGGTTCAGGATTCCTCCCGACGCTGCCAGGCGTGCAGGGCGGTCAGGAAGCGGGCATCCAGCGCCGCCTCCGCTTCAGCCGGCAAGGCGCCGGTCAGACACCATTGCTCCTGCAGCCGATTGGGGTCGTCTTGGGGCGCATCAGTCCGGGAGTCGCCGGCCAGCGATGCCGACAGCCGGGCGACCTGCTGCTCGATTCGCAGTTGGGCGCATTCCGGTGGCGACTCCACGCCGGCGACGATTTCCATGACCACGCATCCAATCCGCTTTTCCTCCAAATTCCGTTCCAACTGGGTGCGCAAGTTCCGCGCGGCGTCGGGGGCATCGGTCAAGGCGCGAACGGTGGTGTCGCGGCGTCGTTGCAGCGATTCCTCCAGGGACGGCGATAATGGTGGTAACGTCGGCCAGAGGTCCCGGACCTCGGCCAAGACGGCGGCGGCATCGGATGGACTGTCGAGCAGCGCTTCCAGTCGCGCGCACAGCCGGGCCCGTTGATGCAGGCGCTGGAAAGCCTCTCGAACGCCGGCCCGGCGTAGGACCTTTTGGTGCTGGTCGAAGCGCCGGATGGCGGTCTCGAAACGCTGGTCGATTTCGCGTTGCTCGGCTTTCGGGACCGACCCAGCGGTTTCCCATTCCCGGCGGATGGTCTGTAGCCGGTCGCGCGCTGGCGACAACTGGTCGCTAGAATCGATGTTGGCAAAGGCTTCGAGCTCCACGCACAGCGCCTGCTTGCGGGCCAGATTGTGCTGCCGCTCGGTATCGGCCGCCTGCTGTTCCGCCTGGCGGCGATCGAATACCGCGTCGCAGGCGGCGCGGAATTCCTTCCACAGCGCCTGTTCCTGATGGGGCGAAGCCTGCACGGTCGGCTGCCACTCGGCTTGAGCGCGTTTGGCGGTGTCGATGGTGGCGCGCAGGTCGGGATGGTCGGCCAGCGCTTGGACCTGTTGGATGAGTTGCTGGCGGCGATGCAACTCGCGGTCGCGCTCGGCGCCGAGATGCGCGTCCAGTTTCTGCGAAATCCGCTGGAAGCGTCGGTCCAGGCTTTTCCGCTCGGAACGGTTCACCGGACCGATTTTGCGCCATTGCTCCTGAATGCGGCGGCGCAACCGGTCGGCCTCGCGCCAGTCCGCCTGTTGCCAGTCGGTCGTGGCTTCGAATTGTTCCAGCTGGGCGCACAGCGCCTGCTTTTTCTCCTGGTTCTGCTGGCGTTCCTCGAACTGGGCCTTAAAGAAAGCCTGGCAGGGGGCATAGGCGTGTTCGCAAGCGGTGTTAAAGCGCTTCCAGAGCCCTTTGGGCGCTCCGCCTTCCTGATGGTCCAACGCCTTCCACGCGTCGCGGATCTCGCGGATGCGTCGGGCGATTTCCGGCGGTTCGGCATCCAGATCGGTCAGGCTTTCGGCGGTGATGCAGAGTTGTTCCCGGGCTTGATGGGCGCCCCAGCGTTGCCAGTCGCGCAGTTCGCCGAGCCGACCGGCGCAAGCATGCAGACGTTCCTCAATGGCCGCCATTTGCGCCCGGCTCAGGCCGATGTTGTGCTTGAGTTGGTGGCGGACCTGCTCTTGAATCTGGTTGGCGTGCTGTAATTCGCCGTTCTCGGCCGCCGCTTCGAGTTGGCCGACCAGATCCTGAAGTTCCCGCCACTCCTCGTCGCGTTGCTGGACCTGCCGCTGCAGGCGGGCGCGCAGCCGATCAAGCAAACCATCGAAACGGTTTTGCAGCTCGCGGGTCAGGTCGCGGGATTCAGGGTGTTCCAAACCCTCCCATTGATGGCGCAGTTGTTTGATATCCGCCTCGCGCACTTCACTGGATTGGTGGAGCAGGGTTTCCCCTTGCTGTAACAGTTCGCGCTGGCGTTCGGCGCGCTGGTGGTTGCGGCGCAAGAGCCGTTCCTGGTCGTGGATCTCCTGAACCCGTTGCTGGAAGCGCGTCTCCAGGCGGCGGCCATCCACATCCTGAACTGGTCCGAGATAAGTCCAGGCGGCCGGCGCTTCGTGGGTGGCGTAGCGAATCGCCGCATCGAGTTCGGCGTTGGGTTCGAGTTCGTGGCGCAGCCGCTCCAGCAGAGTGTCCAAGGTGGCGATGAGGTCGAGCCGTTGGGCGCGCCGACCGGCGCTGGTTTGCCGGTCGGCCACAAAGCGCGCGCGCGCGTGTGTGTAGCGTTCCAGGGTTGCGGGCGCGGCAAAAGATTCAACATCGCGCCATTCCTGCTCCAGTTTGGGGAAGCGGCCGGCGTTCGGTCCGCTTTCGCCATCCCAATCCAGTTTTTCCATTTCGGCGCACAACCGCTCCAGGCGCGTCGCGCGTCCCTGGGTGGCGGCCAGCGCCTCCAGGCGTTCCCGGGCTCGGCGATACAGGCGTTTGTCGCGATTGCGGCTCTGGCGGGCGATCGGTTCGAGGAAGGTGGGGTCCTGAATCCGCTCCAGCGCGGCCAGTCGAATCTCCGGATGGGAATCCTGAAGCACGATTTCGGCGAGCAGCGGTTCCTCGGCGATGAACTCCAACGCGGCCAGCCGGAGTTCGGGTTCGGCGGCCTGTCGCGCCAGGAACGCCGCCAGATCGGGGTCGGCCTCATTCTGTAATCGTTCCAACCGGACGGCGAGCAGCGGACTGTTAGTGGCTTGGCCGGCCAGCAGGGATCGGTAACGCGTCCGGGCGGCGGCGCGGACGTCCTCATCGACATCCGTGCTAGCGAGGTTGCATAACAGCATCAGATCGTCCAGCCGTTCCAACGCCGCGCGGCGCATGGCTGGGTCGGGATTTTGCTCGGCTTGGCGAACAAACGTCGGATCGCCGTTCGCCGGTTCCCGACCGGCGGCTTCGCGGGTCTTGGGAGCGGTCTGTGGCCACTTGAGTTTGAGGAAACGGCTCAGGATCATGGGAGGGTCGATCTGGTATTTCGGGTGAAATGCGATCCGGTTGATCTTGGCGGTCGAGTACGGATCGGAGGTCGCAAGCGACCTTAAGCATAGCAGTATCCCAGGAGCCGAGGGCTGGCGGCGCGCCAAATTAAATCGGAGCGGCGCGATGTTGGGGAAGCTGGTTAGGGTGTTTGCACTAGTTTTGATCGCTAGAGTGAATTCGGTGAGTCATCGAAACCGAGGCGATAGCCCGAAGGAGCGCGACATGAAGCACGATACCCAGAGTAAAATCCCCGAATCCGTTGCTGAATCTCTTAAAGACGTGGTGGATCGGGTGCGGGAAGAAATCGGGGGGTGTGTGGATTCGCTCGCCGATGAAGGCGAAAAACTGCGGGACCAGACCCTGAAACTGGCCGAAAGTACGGCGGATGAAGCCAGGGAACGGGTGGACGAAGTCCGTGGCATGGTCGATGGCTTGAAATCCAGGGCGGCCGACACGCTGGACAATCTGGAGCAGTTGTTCGAGGAGCGCGTGGCGCGAGCCTTGAAACGGATGGGTGTGCCGACGCGCGACGATGTGCGGGGTATCGCCAGGCGGTTGGAAGAGATCAACGACCGCATCAAGGCGCTGGCCGTCGATAGAACGCCACCGGACGAGGAGCGGGACGATTTAAAACAAATCAACGGGATCGGTCCGGTGCTGGAAGAGAAGCTGAATGCGGCGGGGATCGACCGCTACCGGCACATCGCGGTGCTGAGCGAACCCGATATCGACCGCCTGGAGTCAGAAATCAGCCACCTCAGCGGCCGCGTTCGTCGAGATGGCTGGATCGACCAAGCCAAGGCGTTGCACCGCGCCAAATATGGCGAGCCGCTCTAAACGCAATGGGAGATGAGGGCGATGCGTGGAGGGATGAGGCCGCCGCGAATCATCAGACGAGCGGCCTCACGCTTTCCAGTCAGCTCAGGCGTTGAGGTCGGGAATGAGCTTGCTTTCCAGATGGGTGATCATGTCTTTAAGCAGGAGCTTGCGTTTTTTTAACCGCTTCAGTTCCAGCTCGTCGACCAAGGGATCCTTGGTCAGGCGGGTGATGACGTCGTCCAAGTCGCGGTGCTCGACGCGCAGTTCGACGAGCCGGTGTTTGTAGTGTTCGATGTCGGTGATCTCCATGGGTGGGTTTCTCCGGGCAAGGGCGGTTTGTTGTCTGGACGGCGCGGGGACCGGAATCGGGGTGATGGCCGGCGCGCTACATTAAATCGTCATAAATTACAGCGGTCAGTCTAGTCCCCCAACCGGCGTCCGGCAAGTCGCATTCTTAGCGCAATCCAGGGGGTTTAGGGTACAGTTTCGGCCGTGTGCGATTCCCTGGGTGGCGACGATGACGGCAATGATTCGGAAGCAGCAAGTTAATTGGAACAAACTCCACAAACGCCTGCGACGGAACGTGGGTCGGGTGATTCAGGATTTCAACATGATCGAGGACGGCGACCGGGTCATGGTGTGCCTGTCCGGGGGCAAGGACTCCTTCGCCCTGCTCGACATCCTGCGGCAGTTGCAGGCGCGGGCGCCGGTGCGGTTCGAGTTGGTGGCGGTCAACCTCGATCAGAAGCAACCGGGCTTTCCCGAGCACGTACTGCCCGACTACCTGCGCGGTTTGGGGATCTCCTTTCACATCATCGAGCAGGACACCTACGGAGTGGTCAAGCGGGTCATCCCCGAGGGCAAGACCACCTGCGGGCTGTGTTCGCGCCTGCGGCGCGGGGTTCTCTACACGTTCGCCGCCGCACACGGCATGACCAAGATCGCCTTGGGCCATCACCGCGACGACATTCTGGAAACCCTGTTTCTGAACCTGTTTCACGGTGGCAAGCTCAAGGCGATGCCGCCCAAGTTGCTGAGCGATGACGGCCGGAATGTGGTGATTCGGCCGCTGGCTTATTGTCGGGAGCACGATCTCGCCGCCTACGCGGAGGTCCGGCAATTTCCGATCATTCCCTGCAATCTGTGCGGCTCGCAGCCGAACCTGCAACGCCAGGCGATTAAGGCGTTGCTGCGGCAATGGGAGAAGCAGTTTCCAGGGCGGGTCGAGAACATTTTCGCCGCGCTGCAAAACGTGGCGCCCTCGCATCTCGCCGATTCCAAATTGTTCGATTTTGTCGCGCTGGGCGCCCGCAACGACGGCCCGGCCCCCGGCTGGCTGCCCGGCGGCCGCGATGATTCGGAAGAGGAAGACAAGATCGTGGAGGCGGCGACGACCGCGCCGTCGGTGGAAATCCGGCTGCCCGTGCCGCGCGTGCATCAAGTTTGACGGTTTTTGAAATTCGCTGCTATTGTTCGGAACTTATAACTTCATCCCGACCGGCGGCTGACGGCGGTCTTGCGGCTGGTCCAACCACGAGGAGAGCGGAAGAATGAATAAGAACTTATGGGCGCTGGTCTTTGCGGTGGGTTTGGCGCTGGGCGGCGGTCCGACCCAAGCAGCGGACCCGATCCGAATTGGCCTGATGGCGCCGATGACCGGGTCCTGGTCCAGCGAAGGGCAGGGGATGAAACGGATCGTCGAATTGCTGGCCGAGCAGCAAAACGCCGCTGGCGGGGTGTTGGGTCGGAAAATCGAAGTGGTGACGGAGGACGACGGCGGCGACCCACGCACCGCCTCGCTGGCCGCGCAGCGTCTGATCACCCGGAACGTCGCGGCGGTGGTCGGCACTTACGGCTCCTCGGTGACCGAGGCCAGCCAGTCTATTTACGACGAAGCGGGAATCCCGCAGATCGCCAATGGTTCGACCGCCATCCGGTTGACCGAAAAGGGTTTCAAGCAATTCTTCCGCACCGCGCCGCGCGACGACGAGCAGGGCCGCATGGCGGCGCA
>DAIRDI010000124.1:0-8588 GCA_036796235.1 Candidatus Competibacteraceae bacterium
CTCTAAGAGACTGTATAAAAACTAACTATTTGATTTTTATGATCATGGATTTGGCTTCCAGCCAATTTTTGGCCGATCAGGCTGGCTGGAAGCTGATCCAACAAAATTTTTTTCTTAAAAATCAATTGCGAGTTTTTCGACAGCCTCTAAGTCCGGGATGGAGTGAATACACCCGCTATCCACCGGACGCTCGATTTTCCACCCACTCCACCAACAGCAGATGAGGCACAGTGAGGGCGAACAGGCCGGCAAACAGAATCCGGGAGAAGGCTTCGCTGATCTGAGGCCGGTCAACAGCAAGAATATGCCAGACCGCCACGGCGATCACCGGCAGGCTGAAGGCGATACCAATAGCCAATAACCTGCGCGGGGCGCTGCGGGCGTCGGCGGCGAAGTGTCGCGCCAGGTGACGCGGGCTGTGCAATACGCAGAAATACAACGCAAAAAACCATAAGGGCGGCAATGCGAAGCCACCGACGCCGAGGGCCGCCAGTTCCAGCGCCTGGCCGGGCGCGTGCTGGAAAGCACGCACTGCGGCCAGCAAAGCCAACGGTAGCGCCAGCACGCCAACGGCAGCCAGACCGAACTGAAACAACCGGGCCGTCTCGATTGCCAGCAGCAGCCCGAACAGAGCAATCAACTCTTGGGAATGAGCCAGGGCTGGCAAACCCAGCAGCAGGGCGACCGCCGCCCAGCCAGCCAGGGAATGGCCCTGATAGCGCCAATCACCGGAAAAGTGCCAAGCCGTGATGATGAGAAAAGCCGTCAGCGCCAAGGCGGTTTGCCACTGCCAGAACCACAGCATCGCCACCACCAGCGCCAGATAGACTCCCATCATGGCCGCAGCGCCCGGCAGGGTTTTCCACAGACCGGAACGGTACGCCAGCAGCGGGTCCAGCGCACCGTGAGGAAGGCCAAACAGGGCAATCAACGCCAGCAATAACAGCCATTGCTGATCGGCATCCCATGAAACGGGCAGGATGCTGGGCAAGATCGCGAAAGCCACGGTCAGCAGCCCGTGGATGACGCTGAGTAACGGCAGGCGCACTCGGTGGGTTTCCAGGCTTGCTGCGTTCAAGCACGCTTCCTCGGTTACCGGGTTTTGATAGGGAGTCCACGCCGCAGGACGGTGCGGAGAAACAGCCCGCTTGGCATGGCGTTAACGATGCGGGCGGCGATGGCAAGGCCGCCCCGGTCGGACAGGAAGTCGGCCAGTGCGATGCTGCTCACACCCCTGGCCATACCCATAAACAGGCTCGGTGCGCGGTCGGGATGGTGATGCAAAACGTCGAGAAAAAGGCGATCCATGACCGCACGCCAGCGTGGTTCCGGCGGGTGGCCAGTCAATGCGGAAAGGCCGTGTCGTTCGACTTGGCGAGCATTGCAATCGGCCCAGTCCTGGATGCGCCGAAACGCATAACCCGTAGCCGCTCGAACCGCCCCGCCCCGCGTGCCCGCGAGGCGTATTCTGGAGTCAGCCGGCGGCGGCAGGGGCGCAATGCCCATCGGGATAATGCCGCGCTCGGTGTGCAGCACGGCGGCGAACCCGAAGTACCGCGATTCTGCGGCGCGCCAGCAGTCGGCTTCCAGCCGCTGCCAGGGCAGAATCCGGGGTGTGAAGCGGGTTTCCTCGACCAGTACCCGGTTGTGATCCAGGGGCAAGCTGTAGACGAACCGGAAGCCGTGTTCATCGGCGCTCATGTCGGTCATCAGCTCGACCTGGTGCGGGTTCCCCACCGGTTCGGCCCGTTGCAGGACATGACCAACGAATTGCTGGTAAAGCCGCGCCTTGAGCGTGTCATGGTCGGCATGGTTGCGGGTGTCAACGACATGGCGGGCCGCGGCCTGAAAACCTTGCCCCCGAACTTCAACGGCATCGCTGCGGGAGATCAGGTCGGTGATGGCGACGCCGTGGATGAGCTGAAATCCCGGTCGCTGGCCGATCTGTTCCAGGCAGTGCTGGTAATGGGCCAGGGCGCTGACCGCGACGTAGCGGCGTTCAGCGCCGCCCTGATGCACGACCTGGCTGCCGTCGCGATCCGAAAAGCACCAGCTTTGCCACTGGCCGAGCAGCGGCCAGGGCGGATTTTCCAGTTCCAGCGGCGTGGCCCAGAAGGCGAAGCTGCGGTCCGGCGGCGAACCGGCGCGGGCCTCGATCACTACCACGTTGAGATGCGCTCCGCTGGCGCTGTTCGCCAGCGCCGCCGCCAGACTCAGGCCCGCGCTGCCCGCCCCCAGGATGGCCAGGTCAACGCGGGCCGCCGCCATGCTCAGCCAGCCATGACGTCCGCCGCCAGGTCCCGGAACCCGGCGTGCAGGGTGGCATCATGAGTTCTGGCCGGATTGCGCCCAGCCCGCCCGTGCTGCGGCGCGGCCAGACTGTGCAGGGCGACAGCGGCTTTACGCCAGGCGGGAACTGAGGCGCGCGGGGCCAGCGGCGAACAGTGCTGGTGTTCGACCATGACGCCGATCTGCCGATAGACCCGGGCGGCGATCCGAATGCCGAAGCGGGCATCGGGCGGTAGCAGCAGCAGTCCGTCTTCGCCACTGGCATAGTAGGGTTCGGCCATGGCCAGCAACCGCCGGGTAGCCTGGCGAATGGCGGGTTCGTGCCGACCCAAGTCCAGCGTCAGTTCGGGAACGATGGCGGGTTCAAACCAGGTGGCGGGCAGGTAGCGGCGCTGCCGTCGGGCGTCTTCAGCCACATCGCGGGCGATATTGGTGAACTGCATGGCGATCCCCAAATCAATGGCGTGAGCCAGACCCCGCGAGTCCTCAAGCTCCAGAACCCTGGCCATCATGACCCCGACGCTGCCGGCGACCTGATAGGCATATCGGCGCAGCGCATCCTCGTCGGTGATGGCGACCTGGCCCTGATCCGTCCGCACCCCGTCCAGCAAATGGCGCGGCGCGGCCATTGGAATGCCGGTCGCCCCCGCCAGATCGAGGAAATCCGCCAGTTGCGGAATGGCGGTGGCTTGCGCCGCCAGATCGCGCTCAATCTGCTCCAGCAGATCGTTGGGGTCGCGGTCGCCCGATCCCCGGCCTTCATCCACCAGATCATCCACCCAGCGGCAAAATGCATACAAACGAGTGGCTCGCTGCCGTAGCCGACCGGGCAGGAAATGGCTGGCGAAATGGAAAGAGCGGCCGTGTTTCCTGAGCATCGCCGCTGGCGGGTCCGCAGTGACCCACGACTGTTGGGAAGCGTCCTGGAGATCAGCCATGCGCAGTCGCCGGAACGGGCGTAGCCGGTTGATAGGGCGTCGTCGCCGCCGGGATCAGCTTTTCAAGCACCTTGGCCGAACTCAGTACGCCCGGTACGCCCGCGCCCGGATGGGTTCCGGCTCCGACCAGGTACAGGTTACGCAGCCCTTCGGCGCGGTTGTGAAAGCGGAACCAGGCCGATTGCCGGAACAGGGGCGCGATGGAAAAGCCAGCCCCGGCCACGCTCAGATAGCGGGATGCGAAGTCCTGCGGCGTCATGTAGAAATCGGACACCATGTTGTCCCGCAGCCCCGGCAACAGGCTGCGTTCCAGAGCACTGATGATGCGCTCCCGCAACTTCGGCGCTTCGATCGCCCAGTCGATCTCAGCCCGCAGGTTCGGGACCGGCGCGAGGATATAGAACGAGTCCTGTCCGGGCGGTGCAAAGCTGGGATCGGTGGCGGTTGGCCGATGGATATAGAGGGAAAAATCGTCCGCCAGCCGTCTGTTGACAAAAATATCGTTCAGCAGACCCCGATAGCGTTCACCCATCCAGATCGTGTGATGGGCCACTTCCGGGTACGTCTGGCGCGAGCCGAAGAACAGGACGAACAGGCCCATGGACAGGGTGGCCCGCGCCACTTTCAGGCGGCAGGCCAACGACTGGGTTGCGGCGGGCAGCAGCCGGGAATACAAGTGCATGGGATCGGTGTTGGAAACCACGATATCGCCTGGCAATTCTTCCCCGTTCTCAAGACGCACGCCGGTCGCCGCCCCGTCCCGCACCAGAATGTCCGTGACCGTGGTTGCCAGGCGGACTTCCACCCCGGTCTGGTCCAGCAGACGACCCAGCGCATCCACGACAGCTCCGGTGCCGCCACGGGCAAAGTAGACGCCATCGCGGCATTCCAGATAGTGAATCAGGCTGTAGATGCTGGTGGTGGCGAACGGATTGCCGCCCACCAGCAGCGGCTGGATGGAGAAGGCGCGGCGCAGGCGGTCGTCCCGCAGATGAGCTGCAACCACTTGCCAGACCGTCCGGTAGCTTTTCAGGCGCAGCAGCCGGGGAATTTGCCGCAGCATGGTAGTGAAACGGTGGAACGGCTGGTCGGCCAGTTCGCTGAAACCGACCTCGAAGATAGCTTTGGATGTTTCCAGCAAGCGCAGATAACCCGGTTCGTCGCCGGGGGCCAGACGGCGGATTTCGCGCCGGATATCTTCCACCGTGCCGCCGTAATCGAAGCGGCTGCCGTCGGCAAACGTAAAGCGATACCAGGGATTGAGGGGCAGGAATTCCACATAGTCCGCCCGGTTCAGGCCAAACAGTGCGAACAATTCATCGAACAGAAAAGGCGCAGTGATCACCGTAGGTCCGGCGTCGTGCCGGAAACCGTCCCGTTCAAAAACCTGAGCGCGGCCGCCCAGTCGTTGACAGCGGTCGAGCAGCGTGACCTGGTAGCCTTTGGCCCGCAGCCGCAAGGCCGCCGCCATGCCGCCAAAACCGCCGCCGATGACCAGCGCACGGTTTCCGGGGGCAGATTCTGGATTAGCCTGCATCCAGCGCCCTCCCGATTCTGCCGGCCAGCCAGAACACCAGGGATTGAATGTCGGACGGCAGTGCGGCGGCTTGCTGTTCCGCCTCCTGCAACCATTCCCGGGCGCGCTGTTCGACCCACGCTTTGGCTTCGTGGGGAGGCCGCTGCTGCATTTCGAGCAGCACCGCGTTCATGAGTGGCCGATGATCGTTGCGCTGGTCCAAGGGCCAATCCTCCAGATCATCGAGCAGTTGGTAGGCGATCCCCAGGCTGGTCATGACGGCGGAGGCCCTGTTCGCCAAGGCCCTGCTGTCCGGTGACGAGCCGCTGGCAATCAAAGCCAGCGCCAGCGGCAACCCGAGCAGGGGGCCGGATTTCCGCGCCGCAATGGCTTCATAATCCGCAAACCGGGTCGTAGCGCTCTGCCGGGCCGCCCAGTCATCAAGCTGACCAACGATGGTCTGGCTGACCGCCGCCTGAACCGATTCCAGCAGCGCGGCCTGCCGGGCGGGAGCCACCTGGACTTCGCGCAAAACGCCATAAGCCGCTGATATCAGGGCATCGCCAGCACAGATGGCCGGCCCGATGCCGACCACGGCCCATAAGGCCGGCGCACCCCGCCGGAGGGTGTCGCCATCCTGAATATCGTCGTGAATGAGCGAGGCGTTGTGCAGCCACTCGCAGCAGCAGGCCAAGGCCATGCCGGTCTGGGGGTCCAGACTCAGGGAATGGGCCGCACGCCAGGCCAGTCGTGCGCGGATCCGCTGGCCTCCGGATCGCAAATGCCGCGCCAGCAGGTCTTCAAGCGGTTTGAGCGATGCGGCGGACAGGCGTCCAGGCCGGGCATCGCTGGAACAACAGGAGAATGGGGTGTGGAGTTTCTGCTCCAGCGCTAAAGGAAGGGCGGGAAGCGCGGCGGCGTGAGTTGCTGTTGGGCAGGATTCCGGGATTTTGGAAAGACATTCCTCTTTCATTGCGGTCATCACTGTGGTTACAGCCGCTTTTTTTGCGCTGATGAGCCGGTGAAAGGAGATCGAGGCACACGTTATTTCCTTCCCGCCAGCAGCGTATTGCAGAGCCGTCGGATTGAATGTTACCTTAAAACGGCGGCTCTCAATTTTCCGACTACTGATCCGCATTCGTAGTAAGAAGGAGACCCGATCATTGCCGCGAGAGCCGTGACGGCAATGATCGAGGCGTTATTGCCCACGGAAAATCGAAGCGGTGCAGTCTTGCCGAAAGACAGGTACTAAATGTCTCTCATGGCTCGCTTGAGCTGAATATCACGAGTGATTTCTTTGGCCGCAATCAGGGCAATCAAGCCCAGCCCAACCTTATTGACCAGATCGGCGATGTTGTAGATCAGTTCACGCATTACCTTGAAACCGTCTCCATCGCCCAACAGTCCGAATACAAACCCGATAGGATAGATGGACCATCCGATCAGGATAAACAGCCGAATGTTAAGGAATGCCCGCCTTACAGGTAAGACCTTGTCTTTCGCGACATCCGCGAGTGTGCTGTACAGGATATAGAGGACTAATATGAACGCCAGCATACTCAGAGAGAACATGACCCATGCTTCAAACACCTTGTCAGGGGTGTTAGCGAAGCGCTCACCAAAAAAGCCAAAAATGATCATTGCGAGATCCGCTGCGATAATGACAATAACTACGCCCTTTTTTTCGGCAGTGACTTCGAGCAGAATCATGAGGTTGATCAGCATCAGTGGCGTCGTTATAATCCAGTCTATATATCGAATGTGGGTGGGTAAGGTCAGCAGGGCTTGAACACTGCCGTCGGTGCCTACGAATCCACTCATGCGAAAGTACATAGTGGCGGCTATGGCGGTGTAGATGCCGGCGATGGTTGCGGCGTTGCGGAAGTTAGCTTCCAGCGTGTCGCGCTCCAGCCAGAAATAGATACTTGCGCCAGCCATGCCTAGCATGGTGACAACATAGGTGTATTGCGTGATCAGGACCAGTGATTCCATCTGCTTCTCCCCTCATAAAGACATGCGCCTTGATTGGCGAATGATTTTTAATCTCTCAAGCGCATGAGCTATGTGCTTGAACTTGTTTAAAATGAAGCCGTTAGATCGTATAAACAGGTTGCCCGAACTACTTTAATAATTTTCAGGAAAATCCACCCATGCACGCAGCTCAGTAAAACTCCTGAAACTGAGATTTCAATTTTTCGACTGATTTGCGGGAACCATAGTTTTGAAGAATATCTTCAAACCCGCGCAACATCGCTGAAAATCTCTCAACGCTGTCACATCTGGCAACTTTTTCGGCGACCAGGGAATAGTCATTCCCCATCAAAGACTGCAAAAAAGCCTTCAATTCTCCCTTGGCTTGCTCAAGCTTGGGATTCACAGTAGTTTGAGTCTGTGATGGCGTGGGAACCTGCTGTGCGGAGAAACCGGGCTGTTGATTGCCGGATTCAACATGTCTCGCATCAGTCTCGTTCGATGGTTTTTGCGCGCCTGTTTTTGATACGGAGGGCGAATCAACTGCGGCTTCGGATTCCTTCAATGTTTGCAAAAATTCAATATATTGGTCTTGTGTAGCGACGGTCAGCATGGCGGCATCGGCTCGACTTTCCGCAAACTTGATCAATCCAGACTTGTGCAAGTCAGAAAGCATAGTTGTGACATCACCAAGCAAAGAAATATCTTTCTTAAGAGACGCAATATTGCTCTTCCCATCTATTAAGATCAGTAGCGCTCTCATCTTTGCTGGGAGATTATGGTCTCTCCGGGAAATCGCCAATAGTGCTTTCGCTGTTTTCACCGGTATCAAGGCATTCATTCGGGCTATTTCCCATAATAATGCTGATGGCTCGTAACTACCTACCCTCAAACGTCAGCCTGAGGGTATCGAGTTGATTGATGCCGTTCAGTTTGTTGGTTTCCCAAACCGACCGCAGGATGCAGAAGGCCGTAAAGTCACCCAGGGTACGGAAGCCGCCGATGGTCTTCAGCTTGACCTTGACCTGACGCACCAACCGTTCCGCCCGATTGTGGTCGAAGAGGATCCACCAATCGGTCATGAATCGCCACACCTCGGTTTTGTAATCGCGCAGTCGCAAGAGGAGGTTCGTCGCCGGATGCTGCTTGACCCGACCTTTCTGTCCCGGTTCCAACGGGCGAACCGGACAGGCCCGCAACCCGCCCGCAGATGGCGGCTGGCTCGAATTACGGCTGGTTTTCTTGACCTGACTTTCCAACTCGCTCAACCGTCGTTCATGCTGGCCCAACAGATCGAACAACGCCGCGATGAGTGCATCATTCTCAGCATGGCTCATGCGGTCCAGTTCAGCTTGCGTGGGTCGGTTTAGTTCAGGCATGGCGTTAGATTAGCTTGTTCCATTGGGTAGAGGGTAGGTAGTTGCAAAAAAAATGAACTCGAGTCGTGACTGCGGAAGCAATGGGTGATCCCGCCTCCGGCGACGGCCAAGCCGGGTCCGTGGTGAAGTTCTCGGCTTTGGCCATTTTGGGGTTCTGACGCGAGGAGCAGGCTTGTTCCAGTCGTTCCCATTCAGCAGCCTCCATCGCATGAAGCTACGCCAGTTCCCACCCTTGGCGGTGCCGGTCATCGTCGTCGCGCTGAGTTTTTGGGCAACGTTTTTACGGGGGAGCCTGTTTCCGACCGGAAGATGCTCTACGGAAACGCGTTCGTTGTGCATGCGTAGGTTTTGTCCGGTAGTCCTCAGATGACGAACCTTCCCGCCAAGTCGGGTCGGACGGTTATACTCAGGCGCGTCTTCATTCACCGCGGACCCCAAGACTCATGAATCCGTTCAGCATTGCCCTGCTCGTTGCCCTCGCGCTGCTGATTCTGT
>DAIRDI010000125.1:0-8584 GCA_036796235.1 Candidatus Competibacteraceae bacterium
GTGATCACCCCGATCCGCAGTGCGCGATTGTCGGGGCCGGGCAGGGTCCGGATTTCGCTCTTGGCCGCTTGTTTCTCCAGTTGGATGGTGTCCCGGACCAGCCGCACGGCCTTCTCCGCCGCCGCCGCGCCGATCTTGCCGGGCAGGACTTTCAACCGCACCACCGTGCCCTGCCGGCCGCGAATGCGTTCCACGACATCGTCCAGCCGCCAGCCCACCACATCGACCCAGTCGCCATCGTCGCCTTGCGCCACCGCGACGATCCGATCGCCGGACCGGATTTGCTGGCTGAGATCGGCCGGTCCACCGGCGACCAGTTCGACCACGGTCACCTGTTCCTCCTCCATCCGCAGCACGGCGCCGATGCCTTGCAGGGACAACCGCATCTGGATATTAAAGTTCTCGGTGTTGCGCGGCGAGAAATAGGCGGTGTGCGGATCGAAGGCCCGGGCGACCGCGTTCACGTACAACTGGAACACATCGTCGCTGCTGGATTGCAGCGCCTGCCGCAACCGGTTCTCGTAGCGCTTGCCGAGCAATTCCCGGGCGCCGGCCTGATCCTTGCCCGAGAGCATCAGGGTCAGCATCTCGTGCTTCAGCCGCTTGCGCCAGATTTCATCGAGTTCCGCCGCGTTCTTGGCCCAGGGCGCGTCCTTGCGGTCCACTTCCAGGGACTCGTCCTTATCGAAGCGAAACCCCTGCTGGAGCAGAGCCTGAATCCGCTCGGTCCGCTCCGCCAGCCGCCGCAGATAGACGTTGAAAATGTCGTAGGCAGGTTGCAGGTCGCCGCGCCGCAGCGCGTCGTCCAGGGTGTGGCGATACTGCTCGAAACGGCTCAAATCGCCCGCCAGGAAATAGGAGCGGTTGAAGTCGAGGTCATCGAGATAATTAGCCAGGATCAGCGAGGACAGCCGGTCGTCCAGCTTGCTGCGCCGGTAATGATGCTGCGACAGGAACTTGGCGATGGTCCGGTCCAGTTGGTGTTGCCGGGCGGCTGGCGCCAAGTCCTTGACGACGAGATCGGCGCTCGATTCGGAGGGTTTCGCGAACGCCCCGCTTAGGCCGAGAACCAGCACCAGGGGCAACAGAATCAGGAAGTTGGGGATTCGAACATTTCGCATGGCGTTTCTCGACGGCAAGGACCTCGACAGGCCGTTTCGGTGTGTTGGGCCTCAGGAGGAAGTGGGGTGGACCAGGATGATGTCGGTGGCGACCGGTTGCTTGCCGTTGGGCTCGGCCAGGGTGAACTCGAAGAGGTGGTTGCGGGACGGCAGCTTCATGACATTGAATCCCTCGGGCAGGCTGGAATCGTGAAAGAACGCTGTCCGGTATGGCGAATCGGAATCGCGGGAATCGGTTTTCCAGAGATACGGCGACAGCTTGACCAAAAACCGCATGAAGCCAAAGCTCTTGTTGTCGTCGTGGTGATAGCAGTAGCCGCGCACCCGCGAACCCATCGCGCCCCAAGCTGGCGCGGTGTAATCATCACCACGGGTCGGCAGCAGACCGGGCACCAGGAACCCGGATACGTACATGTCCGCTTCCCGGCGCAGCTCCTCGGACACGTTGTCGAACGCCAGGACTTCCACCCGGCAACCCTTGTTTTGCAAGGCGCGGACCACTTGCACGAAGTCCCCGTCGCCGGTCGCCAGCAACACCCGATCCAGGTTTTCCGATTGCAGCAACACGTCCACGGCCATGTCGAGATCGGCGTTGGCCTTGCCGAAGCGGTTGCCGGCTTCGTCCTGAAACCACTTGACTCGTTTTTCGATGACCTTGTACCCGAGTTCGCGCAAAGCCGACTGATAGGCGCGGGCCTTGTCTCGATAGACCGTGTTGGTTTCGGCGCGTTCTTCGTCGTAGGACAGGTAGACATTCAGGCGTAGCGGCTCGGCGTGATCGCGGCAGGCAAATTCCCGAAGGACGTCGTATTGCATGCGTTGGCCGCCATTGCGCGATATGTTGGCGGCATCCACGTAAACGCCCACCTTGGCGTGAGATTTGATTTCGATGGTCATGGGGCTGTTTGAAGACTCGCTCAATAAAGTTGAAACTTATATATGACACTCCTCGGAATTTGGAGCGTTTAAAATATTATTACAAAATCACTACCCTTGCGCCGTACTTTCACTTTATCGAGCATCCCCAGCGCGGCCCACCGGCCTTGGACCGACGAGCCGCACGCTGGAAGCGACTGGATACGATCGGCGCGAGGGTTCGGTCACTCGGGCCTTTTTTGCAGATCCAACCGCTCGACCGCCTTCAGCAATGGCCCAAAAAAATCCAGCGGTACTGGAAAAACCACGGTGGTGCTGTTTTGACTGCCAATGTCCCTAAGGGTTTGCAGGTAACGCAATTGCAGGGCCTGTGGTTGGGTGGAGAGGATCTCGGCGGCTTGGCGGAGCTGCTCGGCGGCCTGAAATTCGCCCTCGGCATTGATGATCTTGGCCCGCCGCTCGCGTTCGGCCTCGGCCTGCCGGGCGATGACGCGAATCATGCTCTCGTCGATATCGACATGCTTGATCTCCACATTGGCGACCTTGATGCCCCAGATGTCGGTTTCAGCGTCCAGAATGTTCTGGATGTCCCGGTTGAGCTTTTCCCGTTCGGCCAGCATTTCGTCCAGATCGTGCTGACCCAGCACGGATCGCAAGGTAGTTTGCGCCAACTGGCTGGTGGCCGACATAAAATCCTCGACATGGATGATGGCCCGTTCTGGATCGACCACCCGGAAATAGATCACCGCGTTGACCTTGACCGAGACGTTGTCGCGGGAGATCACATCCTGGCTGGGCACGTCCATGACGATGGTGCGCAGGTCCACTCGCCGCATCTGCTGGATGACCGGCACCACGATGATCAGCCCCGGTCCCTTGACCGCCTGAAAGCGGCCGAGCAGGAACACCACGCCCCGTTCGTATTCGAACAACACCTTGATGGACGCAAACGCCAGCAACAGCAGCAGGACCAAGGCGATTAAAATGGGGTTGAAAAGTATCACGGGAGTTCTCCTTTTGCGGAATCCATTGGTTGTACGAACAAGATCAATCCATCCCGACCGATAACCTGGACCGGTTCGCCCGGATGCAGGGGCCGGTCGGCGTGGATGCGCCAGGATTCGCCATGAATCCAGATCCGGTCGGCGTCGTTTGGCATGACCGCCGCGACCGCGCCCAGCAGTTTCTCCGCGCCGCCGATCGCGCGCTGGCGGCGCTGGCGCGCCATCAGGGTCGCCAGGCCGATCAGCACCACGGCGCTGGCCAGGGCGAAGCCGACGATCAACCCGATCGGAACGTCGTAACCGGGACCGGTTTCATCCCACAGCAACAGCGAGCCGGCCACGAAGGCGGCGGCTCCACCCAGGCCCAGAATCCCGAAACTGGGCGCGAAGGCCTCGGCGATCATGAAGGCCAGCCCCAGCAGCAGCAGCGCCAGCCCGGCGTAGTTGACCGGCAGCACCTGAAAGGCGAACAGCGCCAGGAGCAGACACACCCCGCCCAGCACCCCCGGAATCGTCGCGCCGGGGTTGGACAGTTCAAAAAACAGGCCGTAGATGCCGATCAGCATGAGGATGTAAGCCACCATCGGATGGGCGATGGTCGCCAGCAAGCGGTTGCGCCAGTCGGGAACCAGCGTTTCGACCGTCGATCCCTCGACCGCCAGCGTGCGCTGGACGCCGGCGACCGTCACCACCCGCCCGTCAGCCTGTCGCAGGAGATCGGGGATATCGGTGGCGATCAGGTCGATCACGTTCTGTTCCAGGGCGTCCTGGGCGCTGAGACTGGCGGCCTCGGTCACCGCCCGTTCGGCCCATTCCACATTGCGCCCGCGTAACTGGGCCAGCGCGCGAATGTAGGCGCGGGCATCGTTGACCAGCTTGCGGTCCATATCGCTGGCTGGTTTGGCGGGGGATTCCGGCGAAGTCGCCGAGGGTTGCTCCTTGTCAGGCGCTTCCTGGTCGGACGATTCCTTGGTGGCCGGTTCCTTGACAGGCTCCTTGGCCCGCTCGTCCTTGGGCGGCTGGGATGGGAGCGGCAGACCGCCGATCTGGACCGGGGTGGCGGCGCCGAGGTTGGTGGCGGGGGCCATGGCGGCGACATGAGCGGCGTACAGAATATAGGTGCCGGCGCTGGCGGCGCGAGCGCCCTCCGGGGCGATGTAGCCGATCACCGGGACCGGCGAAGCCAGAATCGCCTGGATGATGTCGCGCATCGAACTGTCCAGCCCACCCGGCGTATCCAGCTTGAGGATCACCGCCGTGGCGTTGCGGGTTCGCGCCTGCTCCAGACCGCGCAGGATAAAATCGCGGCTGGCCGGACCGATGGGACCTTGCGCCTCCAACAGCAGCACCAAGCCGCTGGCTGGTGGCGGCGCCGGCGGTGATGCGGCGGCCAATCCGAAACCGAGCAGCGAGAGCAACAGAACCAGAGCCGTCAAGATACGCATTCCAGTCACCACGTGGGCCATGAAACTACTACTGATTGTAGACCGCTGGAATGCAAGGGGTTCAGACCGGCCAGCAATCTCCAGCAGACCGGCATAAGAAGCAACCCGCGGCGGCGATTTATCGCCCCTGGCCAGCGACCTGGCCGAGCCGGGCGGCCTTCTCCGCCACGCGGGCATTGAACTTGGCGGCATCGATTACAAAGCGTTCGTGGGTACCCTGACAGATCGGATCGACGCCGTCGTGAGCCTCCACCGCGAAGGTTAATTTGCGGCCTTCCATCCGCTCCAGCCGGACCCGCACGGTCACTGTAAATCCGGGCGGGGTGGCGGCGGTATGGCTGAGATCGACGTGCGTTCCCACGGATTGCTCCCTCGGCCAATCCAGATGCGGCTTGAGCACCCGAATGCACGTCCATTCGATCAGTCCCACCATGAAGCCGGTCGCGAACACCTCGGGCATGGCTTGAAACTCCGGGGACTCCGGGTACAGGTGGGGAACGGTTTTGTTCGGCGGCGCCACGAAGGCAAACTCACCGCTCAATCCAGGTTGCAAGGATTCATGCATGGGATAGCCCTCTTTCGCTGGGTCGATACGATCGGGTTGATACTCATGCGGGGTGCGCCGGGTGCGGCAACCCCCGCGGCTCCGACGCCACGGGCAACCCGAAGCGGTCCGGATAGCGCACGGCCAGCAGGTACAGCCCCTCGGCTGGGGCAGTCACGCCGGCTCGAGTCCGGTCGCCCCCTTCCAGGACTTCCCGCGCCCATTCGACCGGTTGCTCGCCGGCGCCAATCGCTAGCAGAACTCCGGCGATATTGCGCACCATGTGGTGCAAAAAAGCATTAGCTTCCACCTCCAGGACCACGTTATCGCCCCGTCGGCGCACCGTCAGCTCAAGCAGGCGGCGGATCGGTTGCCGGGCCTGGCATTCGGCGGCGCGGAACGCGCTGAAATCGTGCTCGCCGACCAGTAGTTGGCCGGCCGCATGCATTCGCTCGGCGTCGAGCGGCGGACGCCACCAGGTGGCCCGGCGATGCCACAGCGCGGAGCGATACGGGTGATTGTGGATCAGGTAGCGATAGCGGCGGGCCAGCGCCGAAAACCGGGCATGGAAATCATCCTCCGCCGGGTGCGCCCAGCTCAGGCTCAGATCGGTCGGCAGATGGGCATTGCCGCCCAGTACCCAGGACCGCGCCGAGCGCGCCGCCGTCGTCTCGAAATGCACGACCTGGCCGACTCCATGGACGCCCGCGTCGGTTCGACCCGCGCACACCACGCGGACCGGATGGTCGGCGACCCGGGCCAGCGCCTGTTCCAAACAGGATTGAACGGTCCGTGTCCCGAGTCGCTGCGACTGCCAGCCCCGGAACCCGGACCCGTCGTATTGCACGCCCAGCGCTACTCGCATGGCTTCATCGGGAACGGGCGACGATCTGGATGCAACAGATACCCGGTTGCCCGTTTATCGCTCACCCACCTCGAGCGACCCGCTTGCCGCGGGCGCCGTTCTCCGGGTACAACGCCCGAACCATCAGTTGGTCGCGTTTGTAGATGTCGTCCCGGAAATTCACCAGACCTTCCTCGTCCACCCAGGCCGTCCAATACAGCAGATAAACGGGTACGCGCTCCGACAGGTTGACGACGCGTTCCCTGCCGCTGGCGGCGGCCTTCTTGATCGCTGCCTGGCTCCATTTCGGATCGTCCTTGAGTAGATATTCAGCCAGATCCAGCGGATTGGAAATGCGGATGCAGCCGGAACTGAAGGTGCGCTGGTTGCGGTTGAACAGTTCGCGCGACGGCGTGTCGTGCAGATAGACATTGTACGGGTTCGGGAACATGAACTTGACCCCGCCCAGCGCGTTGCGGGCTCCCGGCTCCTGGCGCAACTGGTAGTTGAAATTTTTGGCGCTGACCGCGCTCCAGTCGACGGCTCCCGGATTAACCGGCTGGCCGGCGCTGTTAAAAATCCGGATGTTCTGTCGCGCTAGCGCCTGTGGGTTGCGTCGCAATTGCGGCAGCTTGTCCTTGACGGCGATGGATCGCGGCACGTACCAGCGGGGACTGAGCACCAGATAGGTCATGTCCGAGGTGAAGGTCGGGGTCTGCCGTTCCAACCGGCCCACGACCACCTTGGATTCCATCACCCGCTGGTCGCCCTCGAACACGTCCATCTTGAAGTTGGGAATATTGACCAGAATGTAGCGGGGGCCGAAGTCGTCCGGCAACCAGCGCCAGCGTTCCATGTTCAGTTCGACCTGACTAATCCGTTCGGAGACCGGCACGTTCAAGGCGGTTCGCGTCTGAGGACCCACCACGCCGGTTTCCTGCAAGCCATGGCGTCGCTGGAAGCGAAGCACGGCCTCGGCGAGCGACTTGTCGAAGACCGCCGGCGCGTTCTGGTCGGCGTTACCCCGCCCGTCGCCCAAATCACCACTGGTCTGCAACCGGGCGCGCAGGGTTCGGACGCGCGGTCCCTGGTCGCCCTGCCGCAGATTCGGTCCAGCGCCGAGCGTCGGCCAACCCCCCGTCTGCTCGACTTTTCGGTAACGCTCCAGCGTCTCCCGCAACTGGCCGTAGCTCTTGTTGAGCGGCTTCAGCGCCCGCAGTGATTCGGTCACCGTGTCCTGGGTCAACGCCTCCTGCAATACCGCGGCCAGATCGCGCGAGCGGGGCGGGATCGTCCAGTCGCGATCGACCTTCCCGGGGGCCAGTCGGCCCGACAGCAAGTGCGCGCCATAGGTTAAAAAAGTATCGGTGAACAGCAGATCGAAATCGGCGAGTTGGTCGACAGCCGGCAGCGTTTCCCGCTGGCGGAGTTCGGCGAGCCGCTCGTTCAAGGCGGTGGGACGATAGTCGGCAGGTCGCAATCCTTCCCGGTCGGCTTCGCTCAGGGATTCGAGCAATGCATCCGCCGCAGGCAACGGTCGGCCATCCGCGCTCAGCCAAGCCGATTGATAACCACGCTGTATGTAGAAGGGAACCAGAAATTCCAGCGCGCGCAGGCGGTGATTGTCGACGCTCAGGCGGGTCGGCGGTGGATCGGTGCGCACCCGCTGACAGATCTGGACGGCGATCTCATCACGCAAGGTCAGGGCAGCGGTGGGACAAGGTGGCGGCGGAGGTGGCGCATCGACCGTTTCCGTCGGATCAGCCACCCCGCCCGCACCCTCCGGTCGGTCGGTCGGGATGACCTGACCGTCGGCTTCCAAAACCTGGTGGCTGTGAGCTAGCGCCATCGCCGGGTCGGTGGCGCGGTGAATTCCGGGTTCCTGACCGCGGGGCACTTCCGCGACGACGGGAAAGACATTAAGCGCGCACGCTCCCAACAGGGCGCAAAGCGACCCCGACAACACAATTTGCTTGGACATGGCGACCATTAACCTAGCGCATTTAGAGGACATGCGGTATCGTATCATCTCGCCAACAAAGTATCAAATAAACCACGCTATCCGCCCAACAGCGCAACAAAATCCGAATCGGTCTGTTTCAATCTCATCGAGTTAGAGGAGGTTTCCAGTGAATGATTCGCGCTACCAGCGCGAAACTTCTCGTAATTCCAGCAAGATGTCGTTGAGTGGCGCATCCATGCTATCCACCAGACAGACCAAATTGCCGACGCTGCACACCGATTGCGCGACGCCTCGGAGAATCCAGCCGCGCGGCGGGGTCCAACCGCGCATGCCGGTGAACATCGCCAGTTGGTCGGCATTGCCTTGGGCCATGCGCCGGTAGTCATGGGCGAACCGGGCCAGACCGAACATCTCTTCTCGGCTCATCAGACCATAGCCTTCCACCAGTTTGCCGTCGTCGCGGAAATGGCAAACCACGTTGACCCCGTCCAGAGCCAGCAACCGTTTGATCATGCTCATGGCGCCGGCTCCCGACCCTCCAGGACCGCGAACGCCGCCTCGTAATTGGCGGTTTCGTTGGCCAGGACCACGCCCATGAACGGTGGCAGACTGTACTTGCCATCCTGTTTATACTGCTCCCGGTGCAGGCCGCTGACCACCACCGACCAGTCGAAGCCGACCAGCGTGACGGCTTGGACCGGATAGAAGCCTTTCATGGAGGTCACCTGCTCCCAACCGCGCGCCTGCATGGTGGCGATGCTCATGTTGGCCGCGCACATGTGGGCGA
>DAIRDI010000126.1:0-8373 GCA_036796235.1 Candidatus Competibacteraceae bacterium
TCCGACCACCTGCACCCCATGCAGGTGCGCTACCAGGCTGCGCTACGCCCCGAAAGAGACGGCCTGGGCCGTCGCAAGATCGGCTATGGTAATTTAATCCGCTGGGCTTGCCAAGCGCTTCGCGTGGACCGCCGCGATTAACCTTTGAAGGCATCGACCCGGGCCTTGAGTTTCTGTCCGGGCCGGAAGGTCACGACCCGCCGCGCGGTGATCGGAATTTCCTCACCAGTTTTCGGATTGCGCCCCGGCCGTTGATTCTTGTCCCGCAGATCGAAATTGCCGAATCCGGACAGTTTCACCTGCTGCCCCTGTTCCAGGGCGCTACGAATCTCCTCAAAGAAGATTTCCACCAGCTCCTTGGCCTCGCGCTTGTTGATCCCCAACTCCTCGAACAACATTTCCGCCATGTCGGCTTTTGTTAGTGCCATGCTCCTAAATCCTAAGAGTTGCGTCAAACTGTTCCGCCAATCCGGCCAGAATGCCGGAAACGGCCTCCTCAACCATACTGTCGGTAAGATTGCGCGAGAAGTCCTGTAAAATCAATCCCAAAGCCAAACTTTTCCGGCCCTTGGGGATTCCTGGCCCTCGATAGACATCAAATAGCCAGATCTCACGCAGCAATTCGCCTCCATGACAACGGATATTCTCCCGAATCGCCCGCGCGGTCACCGCATCGTCGACCACGATGGCAAGGTCGCGCCGGCTGGCCGGAAACCGGGACAGCGGCTGAAACAGCGGCGCCCGCGCCGCTTGCAACGCGGTCAACCGCAGTTCGAACACGAAGGCATCGCCTTCCACCTCCAGTTCCCGCGCCACTTGGGGATGCAACGCGCCCAGCCAGCCGAGCGGCGCGCCCGCGCGGTCGATCCGGGCGCTCTGCCCCGGATGCAGGGCCGGATGCGCGGCGGCGACAAAGGCAAAGGCGTCCGGCTCGCCGGTCAGGGCCAGCAACGCCTCGACATCAGACTTGAGATCGAAAAAGTCCAGCGGCCGCGCTGGCACGCCCCATTGTTCCGGCAATGCCTCGCCCACCGCCACGCCACCGAGATACGGTTCCTGGCGCAACCCGCTCCCATCCGGAAGAAACGTCAGGCCGTGCTCGAACAACCGGACTCTCGACTGTTGGCGTTTCTGGTTGTAAACCAGCGCCTTGAGCAAACCAGGCCACAGACTGGTGCGCATGACCGCCAGATCGGCGGAAATCGGATTGGCCAAGGCCAGCGGTCGCCGTTCCGGATCGAGACGGCGCTGGAACGCCGGGTCCACGAAACTATAGGTGATCGCTTCCTGAAAACCGCGCTGCACTAGCGTCTCGCGGAGCCGTATCAAGGCAATCCACCTCTCCGGCGCCGGCGGCATCTCCAGACGGGTCAGAGGCCGGTTGCCGGGCAGGCGGTCATAGCCGTGGATGCGGACGATCTCTTCGATCAAATCCACTTCCAGAGTGACATCAAAGCGGCTGCTGGGGGGAATCACCAGCCAGTGATCGGGTTCAACCGCCACCGCCATACCCAGGCGCCGCAGAATCTCCTCGACGTCGGCGGCGGGAATCTCCACGCCCAGCAACTTGCGGAGGCGTTCCGGGCGCAGGCGGATGGCCGGTTCCGCCGGTAGCTGTGCGGGAGCAACCGCTTCCATGATCGGTCCCGGCCGACCGCCGGCGATGTCCAGCAACAGGCGGGTGGCGCGCTCGGCGGCGCGGCGCTGCAATTGCGCGTCCACCCCGCGCTCGAAGCGATAAGACGAATCGGTTTGCAGGCCGAGACGACGGGCGCGGCCCGCAATGCTGGTCGGGGTAAAAAACGCGCTTTCCAGAAACACATCGCGGGTGGCGGCGGTGCAGGAACTGATCTCGCCGCCCATGATGCCGGCCAGCGCCAGCGGACCGCTGCGGTCAGCGATCAACAGGGTTTCCCCGTCCGGCTCCACCACCGAACCGTTGAGCAACTCCAAGCGCTCGCCGGGCCGAGCGCGACGCACTTCGATGCCGCCGGTCAGCCGGCCCAGGTCGAAGGCGTGCATCGGCTGACCGAGTTCCAGCATGACATAGTTGGTCACGTCCACCAGCGGACCCAGGCTGCGAATGCCGGCCCGACGCAGCCGTTCCTTCATCCACCAGGGTGTTTCGGCGGCGGGATCGACCCCGCGAATGACCCGGCCCACGTAGCGCGGACAGTCGGCTGGAGCGAGCAGCGTCACCGGGAAGACGTCATCCAGTACGGCCGGCGTCTCGGCGGCGGGCAACGGCCGAAATTCGCAGCGGGCGATCGCCGCCACTTCACGGGCGATGCCTTCCATACCCAGACAGTCGCCGCGATTGGGCGTCAATTCGATTTCGATGATCGAGTCGTCCAGCCCCAGCAGCTCGCGCACGCTCTGCCCGGGCCGGCTGTCCGGCGGCAGCGGCAACAACCCGTCGGCGCTTTCCGCCAGTCCCAGTTCTTTGGCCGAACACAACATGCCCCGCGACTCGACGCCGCGCAGCTTGGATCGTTTGATGGTCAACCCGCCCGGCAACACCGCGCCGATCAAGGCGGTCGGGGCGCACAGGCCAACGGCGACGTTCGGCGCGCCGCAGACGATGGGCAGCGGTTCCGCCTGGCCCACGTCCACGGTCGCGACCCGCAACCGGTCGGCGTCGGGGTGGGGAATCAGGTCAACCACCCGACCGACGACGACCTGGTCGAAGGCCGGCGCGGCCGGCTCGATACCAGCCACTTCCAGACCGGCCATGGTCAAGCGCGCCGCCAGTTCCGTGCTGGACACTGCGGGCTCCACCCATTCCCGCAACCATTGTTCGCTGACTTTCATGCCGTAAGCCTTACTGGAACTGCCGCAGGAAGCGCAGATCGTTATCGAAGAACAGCCGCAGATCGTTGACGCCATAGCGCAGCATGGTTAAACGCTCGACGCCCATGCCGAAGGCGTAGCCGGTGTAGCGTTCGCTGTCGATGCCCACTTTCTCAAACACCGCCGGATGGACCATGCCGCAGCCCAGCACTTCCAGCCAGCCGGTCTGCTTGCACACCCGGCAGCCCGCGCCGCCGCAGATCACGCACTGAATGTCCACCTCGGCGGACGGCTCGGTAAAGGGAAAGTAGGACGGGCGGAAGCGCACCGCCAAGTCATCGCGTTCGAAAAAGCGGTGGAGAAAATCGTCCAGCACGCCCTTGAGGTCGGCGAAGCTGACGTCTTCATCGACCAGCAGGCCCTCGACCTGATGAAACATCGGGCTGTGCGTGATATCGGAATCGCAGCGGTAGACCCGGCCCGGCGCGATGACCCGCACCGGCGGCGCCTGCGTCTCCATCACCCGGATTTGCACCGGCGAGGTGTGGGTGCGCAACAGGGTGTGCGCATCGAAGTAAAAGGTGTCGTGCATGGCCCGCGCCGGATGCTGCGGCGGGATGTTGAGCGCCTCGAAATTACGGAAATCGTCCTCGACCTCCGGCCCTTCGGCAACGGTGAACCCGATGCGGGCAAACAACGCTTCGATACGGGTCAGGGTGCGGCTGACCGGATGGTAACCGCCCGGAGATTGGCCGCGCCCCGGCAGGGTGACATCAATAGCCTCGCTGGCCAGACGAGCATCCAGCGCCGCTGCTTCCAGTTCGGTCTTGCGCGAAGCCAGGGCGGTTTCCAGGGTCTGCTTGGCCTCGTTGATCGCCTGCCCCGCTTGCCGTCGTTCCTCGGCGGGCAGTTGGCCCAGTTCCTTCAGACGCTCGGTGAGCGCGCCTTTCTTGCCCAGATAATGCACGCGCGTCTGATCCAGGGCGGCGAGATCGCCGGCCCCGGCGATGGCGGTCCGGGCGTTCTGCAACAGTTCGGACAATGCGTCCACGCTGACGGTCTCTCCGACATTAACGCAACCCTGGACTCCTCGCTCCCGCTGGCGGGAAAGGGATTGGGGTGAGGGCTGAAGTTCCAACGAAAAAGGGAAGGACCCGGGCCCTTCCCCATGCGGAATCCCGCGCCGGATCGACGACCGATCCAGCGCGACACTCAGGCGACGCCGAGCGCGGCCTTGGCGCGGTTGGCCAGCTCAGCGAACGCTGGTTTGTCGAGCACCGCCAGATCGGCCAGCACCTTGCGGTCGACCTCGATGGCGGCCTGCTTGAGCCCGTTGATCATCCGGCTGTAGGACAGGCCATTGTCGCGGGCCCCGGCATTGATCCGGGTAATCCACAGGGCGCGGAAATCGCGCTTTTTCTGGCGTCGATCGCGGTAGGCGTACTGTCCGGCCTTGATGACCGCTTGCTTGGCGACCCGGTACACCTTGCTGCGGGCGCCACGGTAACCCTTGGCCAGCTTCAGGACTTTTTTATGACGGGCGTGGGCGGTAACGCCACGTTTCACTCGGGACATAGTTAATCTCTCCTCTCCGATCCAGTGGCGTCAATCGTAGGGCAGCATCCGGCGCACCGCCGGGACATCCACCGCCGCCAAGGTGGTGACGCCGCGCAACTGACGCTTCCGCTTGGTGCTCTTCTTGGTCAGGATATGCCGGAGGTGCGAGTGGGAACACTTGTACTTACCGGACCCGGTGCGGCTGAAGCGCTTGGCCGCGCCGCGATTGGTCTTCATCTTGGGCATTGCATGACTCCGCAATTTTTAAAAAGAGAATTCTGGGCTAACCCCGGCGCGAACCAGGAGCGAGCCAGGAGCGAACCGCGCGGTTGGCCTGCGGGGGAATTATTTTTTCTTGATCGGCGCGATGGTCATGACCATCTGTCGCCCTTCCATCCGGGGCCGTTGCTCGATCGCGCCATAAGGCACGAGGTCTTCTTCGACCCGCTTGAGAAGCTGGATTCCCAGTTCCTGGTGCGCCATTTCGCGGCCCCGAAACCGCAGCGTCACCTTGGCCTTGTCACCATCACTCAGGAAGCGAATCAGGTTGCGCAGTTTGACCTGATAGTCCCCCTCGTCCGTGCCGGGCCGGAATTTGACTTCCTTCACCTGGATCTGTTTTTGTTTTTTTCGCGCTTCGCTCTGCTTCTTGGCCTGTTCGAAGCGGAATTTGCCATAGTCCATGACCCGGCAAACCGGCGGCTGGGCGTTCGGAGAAATCTCCACCAGATCCAGTTCGGCTTCTTCGGCGATCCGCCGGGCTTGCACCAGGGAAACGACGCCCATTTGCTCGCCTTCCTGGTCGATCAGACGTACTTCGCGCCCAGTGATTTCGTCATTGAGCCGGAGTTCGGTGTTTGCGGCGATGTTGCAGTCCTCCAGATAATTATTCAATCCGCCCGCGGCGGGCGATGTCGGCTTGCAGCCGTTCCACAAAGGCGGCCAAACTCATATCTCCCAGATCCTGGCCGGTGCGGGTCCGCACCGCGACGGTGTCCGTGGCCATTTCCCGATCGCCCACGACCAGGAGGTAGGGAATACGCTGCAAGGTATGCTCGCGGATTTTAAAGCCGATTTTTTCGTTTCTCAAGTCGGACGCAACGCGGAAACCTTGTTGCATAAGGGATTTTTCAATCCGGGCCGCGTAATCGGCCTGATGGTCGGTGATGTCGAGCACCACCGCCTGCACCGGCGCGAGCCAGACGGGCAACGCCCCGGCGTAGTGTTCGATCAGGATCCCGATAAAGCGCTCCAGCGAGCCGAGGATGGCGCGATGCAGCATGACCGGAACCCGCTTGCCGCCGTCCTCGGCGATGTAGTGGGCGTCCAGTCGGCCGGGCATCGAGAAATCCACCTGAATGGTTCCACACTGCCAGAGCCGGTCCAGGCAGTCGCGCAGTACGAACTCGATCTTCGGCCCATAAAAAGCCCCTTCGCCCGGCTTGAGCCGCCAGGGCAGGCCGGTGCGATTCAGGGCCAGTTCCAGGGCTTTTTCCGCTTTGTCCCACACCTCGTCGCTGCCGACCCGCTGGTCCGGCCGGGTCGCCAGGGCCAGTTGCACCTCGCTGAAACCGAAATCGGTATAGACCTGAAACAGCAGATCCATGAAGGCCGAGACTTCGGGTTGAATCTGTTCTTCGGTACAAAAAATATGTGCGTCGTCCTGGACGAAACTACGCACCCGCATCAGCCCGTGCAAGGTGCCGGACGGTTCGTTGCGATGGCAGGAGCCAAATTCGGCCAGTCGAAAAGGTAGATCGCGGTAGCTTTTCAGTCCCTGGTTGAAAATTTGAATATGACAGGGGCAGTTCATGGGCTTGACCGCGTAATCGCGATTTTCCGACGCGGTGGTGAACATGTCGGAGCGAAACTTTTCCCAATGCCCGGAGCGTTCCCACAGGCTGCGGTCGACGATCTGTGGGGTATGGATTTCCTGATAGCCGTGTTCGCGCAGTAACTGGCGAATATAGTTTTGAATTTCTATATACAGACGCCAGCCGCGGTCGTGCCAGAACACCATGCCCGGCGCTTCTTCCTGGAGGTGGAACAGGTCGAGCGCCTTGCCGATGCGGCGGTGATCGCGCTTTTCCGCTTCCTCCAGCCGGTGCAGATAGGCTTTCAGCGCTTTCGAGTCCAGCCAGGCCGTGCCGTAGATGCGCTGCAACATCTCGTTGCGGGAGTCGCCGCGCCAGTAGGCGCCGGCGACCTTCATCAGTTTGAAGGCCTTGAGATGGCCGGTGGAGGGGACGTGCGGGCCGCGGCAGAGGTCGATGAAATCGGCCTGGCGGTACAGCGAAATTTCCTCGTTCCCCGGAATATCGGCGATGATCTGGGCCTTGTACTCCTCGCCCAGGCCGCGAAAAAAGGCCACCGCTTCATCGCGTGGCATGACCGAACGGCTGACGGGAAGGTCCTGCGCCGCAAGCTCCTCCATCCGCGCCTGAATCCGCTCCAGGTCCTCGGGAGTGAAGGGGCGCTCGAAGGCGAAGTCGTAATAAAAACCGTTCTCGATCACCGGGCCGATGGTGACTTGGGCGCCGGGATAGAGTTGCTTGACGGCATGGGCCAGCAGGTGGGCGCTGGAGTGGCGGATGAGATCCAGGGCTTCCGGGTCGCGCCCCGTGACGATGGCCAGGGTCGCGTCGTGTTCGATGACGTGCGACGTGTCCACCAGCCGGCCATCCACCTTGCCGGCCAAGGCCGACTTGGCCAGACCCGGGCCGATCGCGGCGGCGACCTCCCGCACGCTGACGGGCGCGTCGAACGCGCGCTGGCTACCATCGGGGAGCGTAATGACTGGCATTGTTACGAATCTCTCAAGCCGCGCACTGCTTCACTTTTACTGGAGGCAAACGATAAAGGGCGCGCCACAAAGCCCCTCTTTTGGAAGGAAGGCGCGCCCTTTGGAAAACGGTCAACTTTGCAACGCACTAAATGTGGTAGGCGCGATTGGACTCGAACCAACGACCCCCACCATGTCAAGGTGGTGCTCTAACCAACTGAGCTACGCGCCTGAAACAACAGGCGCGGAAGAGTAACCAATGATGGTCGGGTTGGCAAGGGGTAAAAGGTTATTTGCGGTGGCGCGCGGCGTCCAATACCCAGGTCAGAGCGGTTCCTGGAATCGCCGCACGGCGAATCCCATGGAGGCAGCCGCTCAGCGTTCATTGCGCTCGCCGCGAACCAGAACTTCCGAAAGGATCAAGAGGGGGGGCATGCGTGCGCGCAAATCCGCATGATCCGGACGTTGCCGGTTCCGATGGACCGGCAGAATCCGTGCGATCGCCTTGCCACCGCGAGTGACGATCAACTCTCCCGAAGCGTCCACCAGGGTGTCCAGCCGTCCAATTGAAGCTCGCATCTCCCGAATGAACCGCCCCGGCTTTCTCGGAGGCTCCAACATTTGAGAGGATGGAGCCATGAAGACATCAACCAACTTTTCACCGGAAGTCAGGGAGCGAGCGGTTCGCAGGGTGCGAGAGCATCGAGGCGAGCATGTATCGCAATGGGCAGCCATTGGTTCCATTGCCACCAAGATCGGCTGCACGGCCGAAACGCTCCGGCGCTGGGTACGACCAGCCGAGAAGGACAGCGGGGAACGGGCGGGGGCTACGACCGCCGAGCGGGAGCGGATCAAGGAGTTGGAGCGGGAGGTGCGGGAGCTGCGCCAAGCCAACGAGATCCTGCGCAAGGCGATTTTGTTCATTCTGCCCACCAACGGCGCGCAAGGGCTGGCGATCCTGGCCGCCGTCGTTTTCGGGCTGGTGCTGCCGTTGACCCCGGTGCAGATTCTGTGGGTCAATATGATTGTCGCCGTCACTCTCGCGCTGGCGCTGGCGTTTGAGCCGCCGGAGCCGGATGTCATGCAGCGCCCGCCGCGCCCGCCAGACGCGGCGATTCTCGATGGCGCGTTTCTGTGGCGGATCGGCTTCGTGTCCATCCTGATCGGCGGAGCGACCATCGCGGTGTTTCTGTACGAACGGCAGGCCGGGACGTCGCTGGAACTGGCGCGCACGCTGGCGGTGA
>DAIRDI010000127.1:0-8320 GCA_036796235.1 Candidatus Competibacteraceae bacterium
AAATTCGTTTGTTGTTCAATAAATTACTGGGCTTTATTAATGGACAACTTTATTACTTTGCCTATAATGCCGACGATCTCGGCGTAAATATATCATTTGATTATAACGCCACTTCCGAAACGATACTTGAAGCATTTCTTAAACCCACATTAAAACAATTACGTAGTGATACCGGAAAATTAAAAGCGCTCATCGAAAACTATGTCACTGATCTTGCGAATTTTTTCCAAACGCTCAGGAAGATAATTGAGGACACTCGTACAGACAAAGCACTCTATCTGCTTTTCGTGGTTGGTGATCTATCCGCAACCTTATACCCTTTGATCATTCGCCTAGTTGTACGCAATGCTCTAAGAGAGCCACTGGCATCAGGAGGCCAGTTGACACTATTACAAGTAATTGAAATCGCTGACTTGCGCGTATTCAAGCTTCGAGGAACGAACCCACAGGTGGATATTTTTTCTTTAACTCGCCAAGCGGCAAGTAAACCAATCCAAGAAATTGCCAGTGATCTGCGTCGGTTTGTGGGAAAATTCATGGATGATGGCCTTTTTGAATCACGAGTGTCACAAGAAAACCTTTATCGTAACCCTGGTTTATTGCGTATTTTTTGCGCTGTCGAGGAAAAGCAGCGTTTTGATATGAATAAATTAGCATTTTCTTTAACCGATTTAGTTGAACTGGTGAAGTCTGGTCAGACAACAGAACACATACTCCCTCAAGAACCTTCATTTGGGATTCGAGCTTACGGATTTCGCTCTAAAGAAGAGTATATGGAGAACATTCACCGGATTGGTAACTTAACATTACTTGAAAGTAATGTGAATAGCTTGTGCAGTAATCAGTCTGTCGAAATCAAGGTAGACAATGAGCGATTTTATCGGGCATCCAGCTACCAAATGACCCAATCTTTAGCTGCTCATGGCGCTACTCGAACACCTGCGTTCTCGCTTGACGACATTAATTCCAGAGGGGCGGAACTGGCAAAGTTTTGTGTCCAGCAGTGGCCACTATGGTAATAAACTCGATGAGAGTCCAATTGAAGGCCACCACAATTGGCGGCCACAACGCGGAAATCACAATGTCTTGGGAAGCAGCCAGCCCCAAGACAAAGCCCAGAGATTTTCACCCAGCGGACGGACCGCTCCGCCATTCAGGACCGCGCCCCGCCGCAACCGCCGACCGGCTCCCAGGCTTTTCTGGAATGCCTTGATGCCGGCGGCGTCCGCCGGCGTGACCTGGGATGCCGCTTTGATTTCCAGGGCGACCAGAACGCCGTTTTTCTCCAGGATAAAATCGACCTCCCGGCCGGAGCGGTCCCGCCAAAAATAAAGCCGGCGGCTGGTCGAATCCAGCGCGCGCCAGGCTTGCAGCGACTGGAAAACCGCCTGTTCCAGCCAGAATCCCTGATCCATGCGGCCGGAGAGATCCCGGCGGCTCCGGATGCCCGCCAACCAGGCCGCCAGCCCACAATCGCTCCAGTACAGCTTGCGACTTTTTACCAGGCCGGTGGCCGGATTGGTGGCGTAGGGGGGGAGGCGGGCGATCAGACAGCCGGTTTCGAGCAGGTTCAGATGGCGATGGACGGTCGGCTGCGGCAACGCGGCGTCGCGCGCCAGTTCGGATTGGTTGAGCAGGCGACCGACCCGGTGGGCGGCCAGCGCCATGAGTCGCTGGAAATCCGGCAGGCTGGAGACTGCGCTGAGTTGCCTCAGATCGCGTTCCAGATAGGTTTGCACGTAGCCGGCGAACCAAAAGTTGCGGCCTTCATCCGAGGCGGCGGTCACCGCCGGGGCAAAGCCGCCGCGCAGCAGCCAATCCGGCCAGTCGCCGGATTCTTCGGGCCAGTCCGACGGTTTGAAATCCGGTTCGAACAGTCGATCCAGCGGCGCCAGCCCCTCGGGACGTTCCAGCCATTCGGTCGGACAGAACGGCTGCAACTCCAGATAGACGGCGCGTCCCGCCAGCGATTCCGCGACTTGGCTCATCAGGAGCAGATTGGCCGAGCCGGTCAGCAGAAAATCGCCGGCTCGGCGCTGGCGGTCGACCTGGCGCTTGAGGGACAGCAGCAGTTCCGGCGCCCGTTGCACTTCGTCCAGAGCGAGCGGACGCTCCAGCAGCAGGGAATCGGGATCGGCCTGCGCCTGCCCCAGAACGCCCAAATCGTCCAGGCTGAGGTAGCCGCGCGGGTCGGGCAGGGAACGGACCAGCGTGGTTTTACCGGTTTGCCGCGCGCCAGTCAGGACGACGACCGGTAGCGCCCGCAAAGCGGCTTGTAACTGTTCGGTTAGCCAACGTATTTTAAAATCATTCATGCCGTGATTAAAATTGATTCTCGACATGAAATCAATACCTGTACGACAAGGCGCAGGCATTGTCGCGGATCGGCAGTTGCCGGGCAGGATGACAATCCATCGTATGCGTTATGATTGCGCTGGCGTGGGAGTGGCCCCACAGCGACACAACCCAAACTGTATCTTCAAACAGATACCAGAAAGATGATCGGTGGCCACTGATCACCGATCACCGACGTGAAAGGGAGAATGCAATGGCGGCGATCGACGCGCAAGTGAGCACAGGGCTGGCGGGGCTGGACCGGGTATTTCGGGGGGTCATGGCGGGCGATAATATCGTCTGGCAGGTGGATAGCATCGAGGATTACCGGCCGCTGGTCGAGCCGTTCTGCCAATACGCGCGCGCCAAGGGCCGCAAGCTGGTGTATTTCCACTTCGCCCGCCATGCGGCGCTGGTGGCGGAAGGCCCGGGCGTCGAGGTGCAGGTGCTGGACCCCGGCGAGGGCTTCGAGCCGTTTCTGAGCGCGATTCACAAAACCATCGAACAGACCGGGCGCGGGGCCTACTACGTGTTCGACGGCTTGTCCGATCTGGCGGCCGATTGGTACAGCGATCAGATGTTGGGCAACTTTTTCATGCTGACCTGCCCCTATCTGTACGACCTGGAAACCGTGGCCTATTTCGCGCTGCTACGCGGTCATCACTCCTCCCATGCCACCGCGCCGATCCTCGAAACGACGCAGTTGTTCAGCGACATTTACCGCCATCAGGGCGAACTGTACGTCCGGCCGCTCAAGGTCCAGCAGCGGTATTCGCCGACCATGTACATGCTGCATGTCTGGCGCGGCGAGGAGTTCGCGCCGGTCACCGATAGCGTCACCATCGCGGAAATCCTGACGCTGTTTCCGTGGTCGGGGCTCAAGACCAACGATCCCCGGCTGGATATCTGGAACCGGACTTTTCTGGAAGCCGAGCAGGTGATCGCCGTGGAACGCGATCACGTCCAGGTGGATGCGTTGGCGCATGAGGTTTTGCAGCACACCTTGCGGATGATTGTATCGCGGGACGAGCGGGTGATGCGGCTGGCCGAACGGTATTTGACCCTGAGCGATATCCTGGCGATCCAACGACGGATGATCGGCACCGGGTTGATCGGCGGCAAGACGGTGGGCGTGTTGCTGGCGCGGGCCATTCTGAAGCAGACCGATCCGCGCTGGCGCGATCTGCTGGAAATCCATGATTCGTTCTTCATCGGTTCGGATGTGTTTTATACCTTCCTGGTCCGCAACGGGTGCTGGTGGGTGCGGGAGAAACAGAAAAATCCCGCGACCTTCCTGGATGGGGCGGAAACGGCGCGCCGGCGGATCCTGCGTGGGGATTTTCCGGATTACGTCCTGCGCCAATTCTCCGACATGCTGGATTACTTCGGCCAGTCGCCGATCATCGTGCGGTCCAGTAGCTTGCTGGAAGATAATTTCGGCAACGCCTTCGCCGGCAAGTACGACAGCGTGTTTTGCGTCAACCAGGGGCCGCGCGAGAAGCGGTTGGAGGATTTGCTGTCGGCGGTGCGAACCATTTACGCCAGCACCATGAGCGAGCGGGCGCTGCAATATCGGGCGCGGCGCGGCATCCTGGATCGCGACGAGCAGATGGGCCTGCTGGTGCAGCGGGTCTCCGGATCGCAGCAGGGTCGGCTGTTCTACCCGCACGTCGCCGGGGTCGGCCTGTCGTTCAATCCTTATGTCTGGAGCGAGCAGATCGATCCGGCGGCGGGGATGGTGCGGCTGGTGTTGGGGCTAGGCACGCGGGCGGTGGACCGGTCCGACGACGATTACACGCGGGTGGTGTCGCTCAGCGATCCCGAACGGCGGCCGGAGAGCCATTTCGACAGCCTGCGTCAGTACGCGCAGAAACGGATCGACGTCCTGGACCTCGAGGATAGCCAACTGACGACCCGTCAGTTCGCCGAGGTGGTCGAAAGCAGTCCGCGGTTACCGCTGGCCATGGTGGCTTCGCTGGACGAACAACTCGAACGGCGGGCGCGCGAGCGAGGGATGGGGGAAGTGTTTCCCTGGGTGCTGACTTTCGAGCAATTGTTGCGGGACACGCCGTTCGTGGCCGACCTGCGCGAGATGCTCAAGGTTCTGCAGCAAGCCTACGACTATCCGGTGGACGTCGAGTTCACGGCGAATTTTGTTGACAAAAAGAATTATAAAATCAATTTGTTGCAGTGTAGGCCGTTTCAGGTGCGGGAGGCGGGCACCATTCCGAATCCGCCGGCGCACATCGCGCCAGAGCGGTTGATACTGGAGGCGCACGGTGCGGTGATCGGGCATAGCCGGATTGGGACCATCGATCGAGTGGTGTATGTGGTTCCGGAAGTGTATGGCCAGTTGCCGATGAACGACCGGCATTCCATCGCCCGCCTGATCGGGCAAATCACGCGGGCACGGGGAACCGATGCCGCTGATAACCTATTGCTGATCGGACCGGGGCGATGGGGTACGAACTCGCCGGATCTGGGAGTGCCGGTACGGTTCGCGGAAATCAATCGGGCGACCGTGTTGTGCGAGACGGTGACCATGCGGGATGGGTTGGCTCCGGATGTGTCATTGGGCACACACTTCTTCAGCGACCTGGTCGAGACCGACATTTTGTATCTGGCGCTGTTCCCGCAGCGACAGGATAGCCGGTTGAATGCGGCGTTTTTCGACGAGCAGCCCAACCGCCTGGCGGCGTTGTTGCCGAACGCGGCGGCTTGGGCGCATTGCATCCGGGTGATCGATCTGCCGAACGACCAGTGCCGGGAGGTGCTGCGATTGAACGCCAATACGCTCACGCAGAGCGTGTTCTGTTATCTGGAAGAGCCGGTGGGGACGGTGGAGGCGTAGCATTCCAAAAATTTATTTGAAATGGAACGGGAAGAGACCGATGAATGACCGCGACCCCATCCGCCCAGAGAATGGCCCGAACGCAGACGAGGCGAGCGCCGCGCCTCCCGCCGCCCGGCAGGTCTTTGCCCTGTTTCTGATCAAGCCGTCGCACTACGACGATGACGGCTACGTCATCCAGTGGGCGAAGTCGTCGATCCCGTCCAACACGCTGGCCGCGCTGTACGGTCTCGCGCTCGACTGCGTCGAACGCCGGGTCCTGGGCGATGCGGTGGAGATCCGCGTCACCGCCTGGGACGAGACCCACACACGCGTCCGGCCCGAGCGGATCGTCCGAGAGATCGTCGAAGCAGGCGGTGGCCTGGTCTGCCTGGTGGGCGTGCAGACCAACCAGTTCCCGCGCGCCGTGGATCTCGCGCGTCCCCTGCGCGCGGCGGGTGTCCCGGTGTGCATCGGCGGCTTTCACGTGAGCGGCTGCCTGGCGATGTTGCCGACGATCCCCCCGGAGATGCGCGCCGCGATGGATCTCGGCATTACGTTGTTCGCGGGCGAGGCGGAGGGGCGGTTCGAGTCGCTGTTGCAGGCCGCTCACACCGGGCGGCTCGAACCACTGTACAACTACATGGAGGAACTGCCGGGGATCGAGGGCACGCCGATCCCCTTCCTCCCGGCGGACGTGGTGCGCGGGACGAGCGGGATGCGCACGAGCTTCGACGCGGGGCGCGGCTGTCCGTTTCTGTGCAGTTTCTGCACGATCATCAACGTGCAGGGACGCCAGTCGCGCACGCGCAGTCCGGACGATATCGAGCGCATCGTGCGGGCGAACCTCGCGCAGGGTATTCACAACTTCTTCATCACCGACGATAATCTGGCGCGCAACCAGAATTGGGAGGCGATCTTCGATCGGCTCATCAAGCTGCGCGAAGTGGAAGGCCAGCGCATCCAAATCGTGGCGCAGGTCGACACGATGTGCCACAAGATCAAGGGCTTCATCGAGAAAGCGGCGCGCGCCGGCGTCAACCGGGTCTTCATCGGCCTCGAGAACATCAACCCGGACTCGCTCAAGGAAGCCCGGAAGGGCCAGAACCAGATCACCGAGTACCGGGCGCTTTTGCAAGCGTGGCACCGGCACGGCGCGCTGACTTACGCGGCCTACATTCTCGGGTTCCCGGACGATACGCCGGCCTCGATCGAACGCGACATCCGGATCATCCAGCGCGAACTCCCCATCGACATCATCGAGTTCTTCATCCTCACGCCGCTGCCCGGTTCGGCCGACCACCAACGGCTGTACCTCGACGGCGTCGAGATGGAGCCGGACCTGAATCAATACGACCTGTTTCATGTCACCACGCGCCATCCGCGCATGACGGACGCGGAACTGCTCGGGATCTATCGCCAGGCCTGGGAACTCTATTACACGCCAGAGCATGTGGAAACCGTGCTGCGCCGGGCGAAGCAATGGGGCTACGATCCCCACAACATGATGTGGAAGCTGCTGTCGTTCCATGCCGCGCCGCTGCTGGAGCACGTCCACCCGTTGGAAGGCGGGATTTTCCGGCGCAAGTACCGTCAGGACCGACGGCACGGTCTGCCGATCGAGCCTCCACTGGTGTTCCACGTGCGCTATGCCTGGGAAATCCTCTCCAAGTACGCGCGCTTCCTCCCGATCTACCTTCGCTACCGCCGGACGCTCAAGCGTGTGATGCGTGACAGTCGCCCGTACACCGATGTCGCCATGACGCCGGTGGAGGCGGCTGATTTCGAGCGACTCGATCTGTTCAACGCGACCGAGGCGGCGCGGGCGGTGGCGGAGAAGGCCCGGCGACGCAAGACCAAGAGTCTGGCCAAATGATAGCGTGCGGTGTCGCGACACCGAAAACTCCCCCCCGACGACACTTGAAATTGCCCCCCTGGGCGACTCTGATTATTCCGGTTTCAGGAAGCGGATGCTGGCTCGTACAAGGCGCTCCCTTCCCCGCCACTCTTGGAAAATGGTGTCACTAATGGTACCATTATTTGCATGACGCCTCACAAGAAGATCCTCGACCAGATGCGACGCGAACCGGCCAACGTACGGTTCAATGACCTGCTGAATCTCTGCGAGGCGTATTTTGGAAAGCCGCGCCAGTCGGGTGGTAGCCATGCCATTTTTAAGACCCCGTGGGTAGGTGATCCACGGATAAACATCCAGAATGACCGGGGTAAGGCGAAAACATACCAAGTCCGACAAGTGTTGCTCGCAATCGATAAGCTGGAGAGGATGCGCAATGAACCCTGATCACTACACCTATCGCGTTACGTGGTCACCGGAAGACGGTGAGCATGTCGGTTTATGCGTGGAGTTTCGTTCTCTGTCCTGGCTGGCCGCTACACCGGAGGCGGCATTGCTTGGCATTCGGCAGATGGTTGCCGAAGCGGTGGCGGATATGCAATCAACCGGGGAGACCGTTCCTGAGCCGTTGGCGGAAAGACACTACAGCGGCGAATTTCGAGTTCGGATTCCCCCTGAAGTCCACCGTGCATTAACTCTGCAGGCGGCGGAGCAAGGTGTCAGCCTGAACCGCTTGGCCAGCGCCAAGTTGGCTGGCTGACCCGGGTCAACCAGCCAGTTCGGTGTGATCGGCCTCTTGTGCATGGCGCCGGAGTCCATCTCGGGATGGGGCGCGGGGGATAAGGCCAACTCTAGCTTCAAACAGGTGGAAGGAAAACGAGGTGCTAACGAGTCGGTTCGCCTCCGGTAGTCCCGGCGTTGCGGGCGGCGCGGGCGAGGAGGTTCGTGCATTGCCGCAGGTGGCGGCTCATGGATTCGATGATCCTGCGGGAGGCGTCCGGACTCTGCGCCAGCAAGGCCTCGAACATGGATGGCGGAATGATCAGCAGCTCCGCGTCTTCCCTGGCCCGGGCCTCGGCTTGCCGAGGTTCGTTTAATAGATAGGCCATTTCGCCGAAAAAATGGCCCGGCAGGATGGTGGCGATGGGTGCGGTCCCGACGGTATCCGATGGCGGGATGATGTCCACCACCCCCCGCTGCAGATAGAAAATCTCTGGTCCCGCGTCGCCAGCCCGATAGACCCACCCACCCGCCGAAATTCGCCGGACGTACCGGGAAACAATCCGGCGAGAACGTCCGAA
>DAIRDI010000128.1:0-8302 GCA_036796235.1 Candidatus Competibacteraceae bacterium
CGGCCAGGTCGTCGTACAGGTCGCCGTTGAAGTTGCCGGCCGTCAGCCGGGTCAGCGTGCCGGGGATGCGGTTCCAGGTGCTCAGATTCGTGGAGTAGTAGATGTAACCGGTGCTGTTGAGGCCAGCGAGGTCGGCCACGCCGTCGCCGTTGAAGTCGCCCGCGACCAGGCGGGTCAGGACGCCGGGAATGCGGGTCCAGCTCGTCTTGTTGGTGGTGTAGTAGATGGCCCCGGCGCCGTTGACCCCGGCCAGATCATCCCGGCCGTCGCCGTCGAAGTCGCCGACGACCAAGCGGGTTAGGGCGCCGGGGATGCGAGTCCAGGTATTCAGATTCATGGTGTAGTAGATGGCCCCGGCGCTGTTGAGGCCGGCCAGGTCATCCCGCCCGTCGCCGTTGAAATCGCCGGCTACCAGGCGGGTTAGGACGCCGGGAATGCGGGTCCAATTCGCCAGGTCGGTGGTGTAGTAAATGGCCCCGGCGTTGTCGAGGCCGGCCAGGTCGGCGCGGCCGTCGCCGTTGAAGTCGCCGACCACTAACTGGGCGAGGACGCCGGGGATGCGGGTCCAGCTCGTCTTGTTGGTGGTGTAGTAGATGTGCCCGGCGCTGTTGAGACCGGCCAGGTCGGCAAGACCGTCGCCGTTGAAGTCGCCGGTCACTAGCCGGGTCAGAGTGCCGGGGATGCCGGTCCAGGCTTGCAAGTTAGTGGTGTAGTAGATGTGGCCGGCGCCGTTGACCCCGGCCAAATCGTCCACGCCGTCGCCGTTGAAATCCGAATGAATGGGACCAACGCCGTTGGTTTCGAACCGCCCGTCGCAGGCGGTTCCCGCAACAGGCAGGACATCGGGGGTGATCAGCACATCCGTGGTGTAAACCTGATCGGGCTTGAAGAAGCCGGCGGTGTCGAAGGTCACTTCGACGAAAAACGCCGTCCAGCCGACGGCCGGCGGTGGCGCGAATCCCACGTAAGCGCCATCGGGCTCCGGTTCCAGCACGCGGGACGTCCAAACCGCGCCGAGGGATTCCAGCCGGAAGTCGCGGGCGTTGGGATTGGTTGCTTGCCACAACCGCACCCGCTTGGGCCGGGACGAGGTCGTCACCCGCAACGCGCCATCCCCCCGTACCGTCCAGTCGATAGTGGCGCTGGCCTTGTTGTTCAGGATGTCGTCCACCCACGACAGCGCGCGCTCGATCGCGTCCTGGTTCTGGCCGTGATCGGTGTTCGGGGTATAGCGCAACCACTTGGGGCCGGGCAGGCCGGCGAAATAGAAGCGCGAGGAGTCGGTGACGAAAAACTGGTCGCCGGACGCGTTGAGCACCAGTTTGGGCAGACCGGCGTAGCGGTCGCGATAGGCGAAGGGATCGACCACTTGCAGCACGGCCCGCCCTTCGGGAGTTTGCATCCGGCAGGGCAGATCGAATTCCACATAATCTTCCACCGCCGGCGCGTAGAAACCGTAGGCTTCCCATTGATGAACGAATTGCCGGCCCAGATTGAGCATGTCGATGGAGGCCGGGAGGATCGCCTTGACCCGGGGATCGACGGCGGCGGTCAGCCAGGTCGTCCAGCCACGCTTGGAGCCACCCATCACGAGAAAATTGCGGACTTCCTGGCCCTTGCTGGCCGCGAAAGTCTGCACGGTGTCCATGGCGCGGACGGCGGCCTTGGTCATCGCCAGATGCACCGGCCATTCCAGGTCGCCCGTATCGAGCGCCTTGTCCAGACTGTAAGCCAGGATTTCATCCTCCTTGCGGCCCCGGTCCGGATCGTCGGTGAAAAACAGCGGTTGGTTCGGCACCTGCCGGACCGCGGCGATGACCGCCCCGGTCGCGATGCTGGCCGCCCCCAACAGTTCGGGCACTGAGGTGGTGGGCGTACCCCCGTTGCTGCCGCCGTCAATCAACAACACGGCGGTTCTGGTGCTGTCCAGCGCCACGTCGGGGATGAGGATGATGACCTCGTGCTCCCAGATCGGCCGATCCACCTCGCTGGCGGAGCGCCACTGCTGGGAGGTCATCCGCAGGAAATAGGCGGTGTAGAGTCCCCGCCTGCGCTGCGTGTCATAGAGCGTGTAGGTGTAGTTCGGGTCCGGTCGGGCGACATAGCGATCCAGCGCCGTTTCCTGAGCCTGTATGCCTTGCGTTATAAAGAAGCCCAGGACGACCAGCCCTAATGGGTATAGCCAACATTGGCCAAAGCGCTTTGACATGGTTTCTCGAATCCTCCGGTTTTGCGGAATTAGAGCCGACGAGGGATTTTATCGGAAACGCCCGGCCCATGCCTGAACGAAGGAACTGATTTCGTCGCCTTGCCACGGTCCGCGGCTACTCGACGGGCATGCGCTTGAGAAAAGCAGTTCGGTCGGCCGCGGTGGGAATGTGTTCGGCCAACTGCTGGTACAACTCCCGAGGATTCCGGGCCTTGCTGGCGACCTGCTTGACCAGCACCTTGGCGAAGGGGCCCAGATGAACCGCCAAATCCCGTCGGGCGGTCTCCAGAAGCGCTTGGTCGAAGGGACCCAGCGATCCGCTCATGTGACTGCCCATCACCGAGGCGCTGGTCGCCCCCGTCCCTACGCCGGTCATGGTGCCGCCCGCCACCGCCCGCAGGCGGCGCTGGAACATCAACCGATCCTGCTCGTTGGGGATCGCCGTCGCTAATTGCTGGATCAACTCCTTGGGGCTGGTGACTTGCACCGCCGTTTTGCGGATGAGGACTTTGGCGACCGGACCCAGATAGACGACCAACTGCTGTTCGATCTGCGTCAACAGGGCCGAATCCCAGCCCGGCAGTGCATTGGGCGGCGGTTCCGGCGCTTGCACCGGCGCCACCCGGATCACGGTGGAGCCATCGGCCGCGATCTCGCGCTCCACCAGCTTCAGACTTTCCAGGGCGGCGATGAACTCACCGGCTTCCTGGTAGCGATCATCCGGTGATTTGGTCAACGCCTTGGCCAAGGCATCATCCAGTTCCAGCGGCAGCCGAGGGTTCAACAGCGTGGCCTTGCGCGGCGGCTCGTTCAGAACCTGATACATCAATTCGCTGGCCCCGCGCCCGGCAAACGGCCGCGAGCCGGTCAACATCTCGAACAGCACCACGCCGGCGGCGTAAAGGTCGGCGCGCCGGTCGGCTTCCGCGCCCCGGAACTGCTCGGGAGCCATGTAACCCGGCGTCCCCACGGTCATGCCGACCTGGGTCATGCCACTGACGGCTTCCAGCCGGGCGATACCGAAGTCGGTCACTTTCACCTGCCCGTCCGCCAGCAGGATGATGTTGCCCGGCTTGATGTCCCGGTGGACCACGCCGTGGGCGTGGGCGTGGCCGAGCGCTTGCAAGACCTGGACGATCACTCCGACGGCGTTGGCCAGCGGCAGCGGGTGGCGGTCCTTGAGATAATCGCGCAGCTCCCGTCCCTGCACGTATTCCATGACGATGTAGGGTGCGCCGTCCTCTTCGCCGTACTCGAAGACCGTGACGATGTTCGGATGCAGACAGCGGCCGGCGGCGCGCACCTCGCGGCGGAATCGTTCCAGCCATTCGGCGCCGTCGCCCCCGCTCAGCAAGCGGCGGTGAATGGTCTTGATGGCGACTTGACGGTCGATCGCCACGTCGTGGCCGAGATAGACCACACCCATGGCGCCGCGACCGAGCACGCTCGCCACGCGATAGCGGCCGATGTTGACCGGCCGCGCGCTACTGGTGTCGCCACTATCCACCATTTTATTCGCCCAGCATCTTCATGGCGTTTTCCAGACTCAGACGCATCCGGTTGAACGACTGCGACAGCGAGGCGATTTCGTCAGAGCCTTGCCGGACGTATTCCGGAACATCCGGCTTACCCATGCTGACCTCGCTGGCGATCGCCGACATCCGCGTCACCGGTCGGATCACCACGAAATGCAGCAGGATGTTGAGAAGAACCAGCAGCAATACAAACACGCCGCCGAGCAGGATCATAAAGGTGGTGAAGGTCTGCTGGGCACGGGCCAGCGGCACCGACATCGGCACCGTCACCACCTGAGCGCCGATGATTTCGCCCATCTTCCAGCCGAAGCCGTTGTTGACGCCATAAATGTCGGTCATGGTCTTGGGGGCGTCTTCGACTTTGCCGTGGCAGACCAGGCAGCCTTCGTCGTAGATACCCAATGGTCGGGCCAGATTGAGCATCCGCCCGGTCGGGGTGTCCCGTTCGATGACCAGCTCCTTGCGCTCCGCGTTATTGCGGAATTCATGGATGATGTCCGCTTCCCAGTCGCTGGCCCGATCGTTCGGGTTGGTCGGATTGAGCGCGGCTTCCTTGTAGGTAAAATCGGGAAAGTTGGCGCGCAAGGCCGAAAAGCTTTGCGTCGCCGCGTAGGCCGCCACCGTTTGCGGCAGAAATTGCCGTTTCATCTGCAGGGTCAGCAATGGCTGAATCTGCTTTGCCGTGTAGGCGCGAGCGCCCAGCGCGCTCTCCATCATGATGCGCGCGTTCTGCAGCACTTCCTCGCGAGCGTTTTCCTTGAGGATGCGGTCGGACAGGTAAGCCGCCAGCGCTAGGCCGATCACGAACGCCAGCAGCAGCACCAGGTTGAATTTCATGCGCAGACCCATGGGGGTACTCCTCGAACGTCGATAGGGACGGTTTCGATCGATTTTTCAATCGATCAATTCACGGGCCGACAACCCTGGTTAAAGCTATCATGCGCCCGGCTGAACCCGATCAGGCTGAAAGGGACGGCAAACCGTTCGGTGGCGGGCCAAGTTGGCCAGAAACGCAGGAAAACCGTCACCTGACGGCCCGCACGCAATTGTTGGACCAGATCGGGGCTAATCGGGTCGAAGACCAGGGTCATTTTTTTTTGAGCGAGCTGGTTGCCGTGCATGGGCGGTTTATCGTCCACCATCAGTTGCAAGTCAGCGAAAGAGGCATCGATCTCCGAATCGGTGACCACCAAGAGACGGTCGCCGTTGAAGACCAGTTGAACCGACGCGGAATCGTAACCATCCGGCGTGATCGCGGGTTCGCTGATCAGCAGACAGCGTGCTTGTCGGGTGATCGGGTCGGGCTGGATGATGGGCGTCCAGGCGGCTTGCGCCGTCGAAACGACCGCCAGCGCCCATCCACCACACAATCCAGTCAGAATCCACCGTCTCCAGTGGCGACTCGTTCTGCGTGGTCTGAATTTTCGTTGGGTGGCCAACACGATGATAATCACCTCTCGTGGCAATGAGTTACAAGGATGTTTCGGCCTGGCCGCGACCCGCCGGACACTCCGAATTCGACGACGCCAGAGTTTGCTTGCAAGATATTCCAGTATAGTGTGAGCTTGGATAGTCACCACGGTATAATGACTACCGCAAAAGACCCGGAGGTCCACCGACCATCGGGAGCGCGGAAAGCATCAGCCAGCCGCCAACCGGTCGCTGGCATTCCTCGATTCCGCGATAACCACCCGAAGATTACCCACTTCACCCCAGACCAACGGAGCCCAAGCCATGAGTCAAACGTGCCGCATCGAACTGGATGGAAAGTCTCATGAATTCCCGATTGTCGAAGGAACCGAGCAAGAACGGGCCATTGATATCAGCACCCTGCGCGACCGCACCGGCTACATCACGCTGGACGACGGTTACGGCAACACGGGTTCCTGTACCTCCTCCGTCACCTACATTGATGGCGACAAGGGCATCCTGCGTTATCGGGGTTACCCGATCGAGCAATTGGCCGAACACGGGACCTTCGTGGAAACCGCCTGGCTGGTCATCTGGGGCCGGCTGCCCACCGCGGAGGAATTGCAACGCTTTCGGACCCGGCTTACCGCCAACGAAATGCTGCATGAAAGCTTGCGCAGTCATTTTGAGGGTTTCCCGCCCAACGCCCATCCCATGGCGATCCTCTCGGCGATGATCAACGCCATGAGTTGCTACGAACCGGAAATGATGGAGATCGAGGACGAACGCACCCTGGAGCGAGCGGCGGCCCGGATTATTTCCAAGGTCCGCACCATAGCGGCGGCCAGCTACAAGATGTCCATCGGCCAGCCGCTGATGTACCCGCGCCCTGATTTTAGTTACTGCAAGAACTTCCTGCACATGATGTTCTCCGTCCCCTATAACGACTACGAACCGGATCCGGAGATCAATCGCGCGCTCTCGCTGTTCCTGATCCTGCACGCCGACCACGAGCAGAACTGTTCGACCAGCACAGTGCGGATGGTCGCGTCCAGCGGCGCCAATATGTTTGCCAGTTGCGCGGCCGGAGTTTGCGCGCTGTGGGGACCGCTGCACGGCGGGGCCAACGTGGCGGTGGTGGAGATGCTGGAGTTCATCCGTCAATCCGGCATGAGCGTGGCCGATTACGTCAAGAAAGTGAAGGCGAAGGACTCCAAGTTGCGGCTCATGGGCTTCGGCCACCGGGTCTACCGGAATTTCGATCCCCGCTCCAAGATCCTCAAATCAGCAGCCGACAAGATGTTGGCCAAGCTTAATATCCAGGATCCCCTGTTGGAGATCGCCGGCCAGTTGGAGGAGGTGGCGCTGAACGATCCGTATTTCATCGAGCGCAAGCTGTACCCCAACGTGGACTTTTACAGCGGCATCATCATGCGCGCCATGGGCATTCCGTTGAACATGTTCACGGTGATGTTCGCCATGGGCCGGATGCCGGGTTGGATCGCCAACTGGAAGGAGATTCACGATAATTCGAAGGCGCGCCTCCAGCGCCCGCGGCAAATCTACACGGGTGAAAACATCCACGACTATGTGCCGCTGAGTCAGCGCTGATTAGCTTCAGAGACCTCCGACCGACGGATTCGGTCGGAGTCCCGCTGGATTTTGGAGCGCCACGGTATCGTGGGTTCGCTTACCGACTGTCAAATCTCACGATCGTGAAATTCTGCTGGGCTTCCGACCAGCGCACCGTGACGCGGTCGCCGGGACGGGGAAAATCGGACAACACATAATCGCGTTGGGGTGCGCCTCGTAGGAAGTCCGTGCCCAGGGTGGTGACCTGAAAGGCGACGTTCGCGAACTCCACGCCATCGGCCAACACGCGCAGGGTGTGCGGGCCATCGCCCAAGGCATTCCAGTTAAACGTCAGGCCATAGCCGGTGTTGGTGGTGTCGCAGGCCGCGGCGGTGTCCCCGCGCGGCGTGCCGTAGGCAGTCGTGTAGCGCGCGCCGCCGTCAATCTCGACTTCCACGGTGGACGCGCCGCAGACCCATCCCCGGATCAACCCAATTCCACTCTCGTAAGAGCCCGCGCTCGGGCTTTCCTGGTGAGCGGCATGGAACGATTTGAAGGGATGCTGGGTCGCGGTGATATTGCGTTGGTTCGCGACGTCCTTTTTGATGCTGGTGCCCACGATCATGAAATTCTGCTGGGCTTCCGACCAGCGCACGGTCACGCTGTTGCCCGGGCGCGGGAAATCCGACAAAACGTAGTCGCGTTGGGGGGCGTCCCGTAGAAAGTCCGTGCCCAGGGTGGTGACCTGAAAGGCGACGTTCGCGAACTCCACACCATCGGCCAAGGCGCGCAGAGTGTGCGGACCATCTCTCAAGGAATTCCAGTTAAACGTCAGGCCATAACCGTTGTTGGCTGTGCCGCAGGCCGTGGCGGTGTCCCCGCGCAGCGTGCCGTGGGCGGTCGGGTAGCGTTTGCCGTCAATCTCGACTTCCACGGTGGAGGCGTCGCAGACCCATCCCCGGATCAACCCTATGCCGCTTTCGTAGGAGCCCTCGCTCGGGCTTTCCTGGGCGGCCCGCAGCGTGCTCGGAGCTAAAAAAACCTCGTTGGAAAAACCGCTTTCTACGGTTTTCGTGCTGTCATACGCCGTGACGACAAAGTAATAGGGTCTGTCATCCGCGAGGCCAAAAACGGTATAAGTGGTCTGATTGCCTACCTCGACAACGGAGGTATAGTTTCCAGTGGATGTCCCGTAATAGAGACGGTAGCCACCAAGGACAGGTTCGGGATTGGCGTTCCAAGCCAGAGTAACCTCCCTGGCGTGGACATTATTGGCAAGGAATAAAAGTAGGGTGCTTACGATCAATAACCTACTTAGAGTTATTAAAGAGTCAAGCAGTTTTGGGATACTTGTAAAATAAAAAATCATACTTTGGGACTCCAAGCTCTTGTCTGAAGTAACAAGCTGAGATATTGTCCTTGCCAGTAATGTTCCGTTCGAATCCGATCATTCAGATCCGACTGTTAGGGTCAGCCGAAGAAATAATTATAATACCAAAGCGGTTTTCGTTTTTTCCAAGAGTGGATGTAGGTTGGGTTAGCGCGCAGCGCGTAACCCAACACAATCAGGATGTTG
>DAIRDI010000129.1:0-8266 GCA_036796235.1 Candidatus Competibacteraceae bacterium
GGCGGCAACCTGCCGACCACGCCGTGGTCGGTCAACAGCGAAGGGCGCGGGCCGGCGTGGTCGAACTCGCTGTTTGAGGACAATGCCGAGTTCGGCTTGGGCTTCCGCCTGACCGCCGACATGCATCTCACCTATGCCCATGAATTGCTGCGGGCACTGGGTCCCCAGATCGGTGCGGACTTGCTGGACGATTTGATCCACGCCGAGCAGGTGACTGAAATCGACATCCGTCGCCAGCGCGGCCGGGTCGCCGAACTCAAGCAACGCTTGCACGAGTCGAACGACCCGCGCGCCAAGCAGTTACTGGCGATCGCCGATCACTTGGTCCGGCGCAGCGTCTGGATCGTCGGCGGCGACGGCTGGGCCTACGATATTGGCTCCTCCGGGCTGGACCACGTGATGGCCAGCGGCCGCGACGTCAATATTCTGGTGATGGATACCGAGGTGTATTCCAACACCGGTGGGCAAATGTCGAAGTCCACCCCGCTGGGCGCAGTCGCCAAGTTCGCGGCGGCCGGCAAGCAGGTGGGCAAAAAAGACTTAGCCATGCAAGCGATCGCCTACGGCAATGTCTACGTCGCCCGGATCGCGATGGGGGCCAACCCGCAGCAGACCCTGTTGGCCTTCCGTGAGGCCGAAGCCTATCCGGGACCGTCGCTGATCCTGGCCTACAGCCACTGCATCGCCCACGGCATCAACATGCAGCGCGGCCTCGACCAGCAGCACTTGGCGGTGGAAAGCGGGCACTGGCCGCTGGTTCGTTTCAATCCGGCGGTGCGCGAATCCAACGAAAATCCGTTCGTGCTGGATTCGCCGCGGCCGCGGATTCCGCTGAAGCAATACCGCTATAACGAGGTGCGCTATAAGGTGCTGGCCCACACCCATCCCCAGGAAGCCGAACAGTTGATGGACCTGGCCCAGCAGGCGGTCAACCGGCGCTGGTCGATTTACGAGGAAATGGCGGCCCGCGGCGGCGCGACCTTCGAGCCGAAATTCAAATAATCAGGGCGGCGCGGCGGCTTCGGTCCAGAGGGTCGGGGCCGCTCGCGATCACCTCCCGCACGTAGAAGGAACCAGTAATGGATTTGAGAACCACTTACATGGGGATGGAGTTGAAACATCCCATCGTGGCGTCGGCGTCGCCGCTGTCGGGGAGCGTGGCCAACATCAAGCGCATGGAAGACGCGGGCGCGGCGGCCGTGGTCATGTTCTCGCTGTTCGAGGAACAGTTGAAACATGAAAGCGCGGCGCTGGAGCATTTGATGACCGCCGGCACCGAGAGCTTCGCCGAATCCCTGAGCTATTTTCCGGAAGTGGACGACTACACGGTCGGACCGGATAGCTATCTGGAATTGCTGCGGCAAGCCTCGGAGGCGGTGGACATCCCGATCATCGGCAGCCTGAATGGCATCACCAACACCGGTTGGATCGAGTATGCCCAGTTGATGCAGCAGGCGGGCGCCAAGGGGATCGAACTGAACATTTATTACATCCCCGCCGATTTGACGACCAGCAGTCAGGAGGTCGAACAGCGCTACATCGAGATCGTCAAGGCGGTGAAGGCGGCGGTGACGGTGCCGGTGGCGGTCAAGCTCAGCCCGTTTTTCAGCGCCATCGGCTCGATGGCCAAGGCGCTGGACGATGCCGGGGTCGATGCGCTGGTGTTGTTCAACCGGTTCTACCAGCCGGATTTCAATCTGGAGACACTGGAAGTGGCGCCGAACCTGCACCTGAGTACGCCAGAAGAAATTCGCCTGCCGCTGTTGTGGATCGCCGTGCTCTACGGACGGTTGCTGGCCTCACTGGGCGCGACCCGCGGCGTGCATACCCCGGTGGAGGTGGTGAAGTATTTGATGGCGGGAGCGGATGCGGTGATGACGACTTCGGCGCTGCTGAAGAATGGCATCGACTACCTGACGATCCTGCGCGATGGTCTGCAAACCTGGATGGAGATGCATCACTACGTGTCGGTGCGGCAGATGAAGGGCTCGATGAGCCAGCGCAATGTCGCCGATCCGACCGCGTTCGAGCGCGCCAACTACATCAAGACTCTGGAAAGCTACAAGGGTGAATATCTCTGATTGACCTCGATCTTTCGCTTGGAGGTCTTAAGGGGATTGCGGGTGCAATCCCCTTTTTTATGCGGACCGGACCTGGCCTGGGTTACGCGACCGTCTCCTGTGGGACTATCTCATCCAACGCATTCTCCGGCACGTGCAACAACCGCTCGCCGAACAGGACGTGATAGCCCGCCGTGCTCTCCGGTTCGCGGATGACCGCCAGCACTTCGCCGACCGTGCCGGGCTGCGCCGCCACCGCGCCGTCGATCGCCAACGCCATTCGGGGAGTCACCCGGTCGCCGCGTTCGAAGCGGTTGGGAATCCAGGGCGCGTCCGCTGGAATCAGTTCGTGTTCCCGACAGCCGACGATGCGGTTGTCGGCTTCCAGGAAATGCACGGCGTAGATGAGTTGATCCAGCAGAAATACGCCCACGTGGTGGACGTAGCCCACGCTGCCGCGCCGGACCAGCACCGTGCCGGTCGCCTGACCGGGATACGTGCCATCGTTGCGGACGTTGCGAATCACCCGGACGGCGTCGCCACAGGCGAATAGGGGTTCTAGCATCATGAGCGGTGCGCGATCGAAGTGAGTGGGATCTTGACTTCTCGGCCCGCGACCTGACGGTGGAAGACTTTGAATACTTTTTCGGTCAGGGCGTCGGAATCCACAAAATCCTGATAGGCGCGTTGCAACAGCGCCGCATAGCGGTCGCGTTCCTCGGATTCCGGCATGACGTTCTCGGTTTTTAGATAGTCGTGAAAGCGCTTCAAAATATGCAGGCGGTTGACCTCGACCACGGCTGGGTCGAAGTCGATGGCGAAGTAATTCAGGAAATCCTCGGCCGAGGACAGCTCGGCCAGTTCCTGGCGCAGGGTCGTCGCGAGCATCATGGCGATACCTCGATAAAGTGGGAAGTTGGGGGAACAGTACGCGAGCAAAGCGAACGCCTCGTGATCTTACGGTGACAGTTCGACATGAGCCGGGTTAGTGGGGTGGGCGGCGGCTCGAGCATGTACGCCGTTTTCGAGATGACGGTGGAATGTTTCCAGCTCCGTGGGTTCGGGCAAACGCTTGTGGTGGCCGACAAACGCGCGGATCTGTTGCAGCAAGGCGCCGGCTTGGTGGATGCTGAGGGCGATGCCCAAATCGCGATAGACTTTCAGCACTGCCTTGGCGCCGGAATGTTTGCCGAGCACCAGTCGATGGCTGCGGCCCAGTTCCGCTGGGTCCACGCCTTGATAGTTGAGCGGGTGCTTGAGCAGGCCATCCACGTGAATGCCGGCTTCATGGGTGAAGACCCCTTCGCCGACCAGGCTCTTATGCCAGGATAGTGGTCGGTTGGCGGCGGCGGCGACCCGCTCCGACAGCGCGGGGAAGCGCGATAAATCCACGTCGATTTGGAAACCATACAGCTTGCGCAGGCCCATCGCCACCTCTTCCAGCGCGGCGTTGCCGGCCCGCTCGCCCAGACCGTTGACCGTGGTGTTGACGTGGGTGGCTCCACCTAGCGCGGCGGCCAAGGTATTGGCGGTGGCCAGCCCGAGATCGTCGTGGGCGTGCATTTCCAGTTCGAGGTCCACCGCGGCGCGCAACCGCTGGAAAATCGCCAGCACGCCGAACGGCTCCATGATCCCGAGCGTATCGGCGAAACGGAACCGACGCGCGCCGGCCTCCTGGGCGGTCTCGGCGGCTTGCAGCAGGAAGTCGTGATCGGCCCGCGAGGCGTCTTCGCCACCGACGATCACTTCGAGACCTAAATCCCGCGCCTGGGGGACGCAGCGCCGGATGACGTCCAGGGCTTGCTGGCGTCGCCAGCCCATTTTGTGCCGCAATTGCTGGTCGGAGAGCGGCACGGAGAGGTCGATGGCCCAGACCCCTAGATCGCGGCACAACGACAGGTCGGTTTCCCGCATCCGGCTCCACGCCAGCAGCCGGGAGTTCAGGTTCAGGGCGACGAGATCGCGGATGCTGTCCCGCTCCTCCGCGCCCATGGCCGGGATGCCGACCTCCAGTTCCGGAACGCCCAACGCGGCCAGTTCGCGGGCGATGGCGCGTTTTTCGTCTCGGGAAAAAGCCACGCCCGCCGACTGTTCGCCGTCGCGCAGGGTGGTATCGTCGATCACTATGGTGCGGGGGGTGGCACTCATGACAGCGGTCTCGCCGGAAGTTGCGTTACCGCGAGGCTTACAAAGCCCGTGCCAAGTTAAGAAGTTTTTAAAAATAAGTCAGTTGGATAGTAAAGCCTGACGAATGCGAGAGGTTCCGCACCGACCGTGCCGGGTGTTTGTGAGGAAGCCGACACAGAATCTTTCGGGTTTGGCGGATTGGGTGGGGCAACTCTTGCTCGGAAGCCAAAGCCAACACCGCGCGGTTGGCATGATCCGTAGCCCGCCGTCGCTCATCTGGCTCTCTTCCCCCTCGCGGTCGATCGACCTTTGCGAGGGGCGGATACAAAAAAATCAGGAACGGGGAACGCGCAATTGTTCCTGTTCGGCCTCGAACAGGACCGAGGCGATCTGATGCAGACCTTCCTCCTCGGCCAGTTCGGAAATCTCCTCCCACGAGGCGCCCCGGTCGATCGCGGCGGCGGTCTTGCTACCTTCCGGCAGATCATGGCGAGAAGTCTGGATAAACTCATCGGTGGCCATGGCGGCGTCTTCCGTGGCTTCCGGTCCGTCCCGCAGGGCTTCCTGCTCGGCCTCGAACAGGACCGAAGCGAGCTTATGCAAACCCTCCTCCTCGGCCAGCTCGGAAATCTCTTCCCACGAGGCGCCCCGATCGATCGCGACGGCGGTTTTGCTGCCGTTGGGCAGCTCGTCTCGGAAAGACCGGAGCAGTTGGTCGATGTTCTTCATCTCCACGGATCAAACTCCCGCTAGTCATTATGGTTGGCGTGTTAAAGAATTTATAATGTTACGGCGACCTACCCATAAATGCCAATTATTTATCAGTAATTATTTGTTTTAAAAAATTATTTAAGAATATTGACCCCGCGGGTTTGGAGATCGTGCGTTCCGCCGCCGCAGGTGGCCTGGGCCTATCGAACGAAATCTTAGAGATAGGGCTTTACAGATAAAACAGGAATAATTATCATTTGCGATAAACGTGCAAATGAGGTGGCTTGTGATTTCAAGGGGCTTCGATTTCAGCGCTCTCGATCGAGCCCGCGACCTGTATGCTATCCACAATCTTTCCCGGAGTCATCATGCCTAGTGTTTCGAGACTTTTGACCCTGCTGTCCGTGTTCTGCCTGCTGTCCGCTCTGGCGATGCCGCCGGTGCTGGCGAGCGGGGAAGTCAACATCTATTCGGCGCGCAAGGAAGATCTGATCAAACCCCTGCTGGACGATTTCTCCCAGCAAACCGGAATCACCGTCAACCTGGTGACCGGTAAGGAAGAAGCCTTGTTGCAACGCTTGCAAAGTGAAGGCGTCAACACGCCGGCCGATGTGTTGCTGACCGTCGATGCCGGTCGTCTGGCCACGGCCCGCGAGGCCGGCGTGTTGCAGGCGGTGCAATCCGATGCCCTGAAAGTGCGGATTCCCGCCACCTACCGCGATCCCGAAGGTTATTGGTACGGCTTGTCGGTCCGAGCCCGACCGATCCTCTACGCCGAGGACCGGGTCAAGCCCGAGGAACTGTCTACCTACGAAAACCTGGCCGATCCCCAATGGAAGGGCCGGATTTGTGTGCGCTCCTCCGACAGCGTTTACAATCAATCGTTGGTGGCGGGCCTGATCAGCCATCGCGGTGAAGCCAAAACCGAAGCTTGGGCCAAGGGATTGGTCGCTAATTTCGCCCGTCCGCCCAAAGGCGGCGACCGCGACCAGATCAAAGCCGTCGCCGCCGGTGAATGCGACTTGGTCTTGGCCAACACCTACTACCTGGGTGGGATGGTGAATTCCAACGACGAATCCGAGCGCCAGGCCGCCGCCAAGGTCGCGGTGTTCTGGCCCGATGCGCAAACCACCGGAGTCCATGTCAACGTCAGCGGCGCCGGCGTTACCGCCCACGCCCGCAACCGCGACCAGGCGGTGAAGTTGCTGGAATTTCTGGCCAGCGACGCGGCGCAGCGCTGGTATGCCGACGCCAATAATGAATATCCGGTCAATCCGGAGATTCCACCCAGCGCGACGCTCGCGGCTTGGGGCGAGTTCAAGGCCGACACCCTGAACGTGGCCAAGCTGGGCGAATTGAACGCCGCCGCGATCCGGTTGATGGATCGGGCCGGCTGGAAGTGACGGGTCGGATCAAACTGAATCCATGCCCCTCACCCCCAACCTCTCTCTTACCAACGGGGGAGAGGAGTGAATGGTGACTTCCAATCCAACAGTGAGGAGTCCTATGCGACCGTGAAGATTGTCCTCGGCCGGGGGGCGTTGGTTTCCCCGGATTCGGCGCCCGATGCCGTGGCGAAGACTGGGCTGGTCCGGTCATGGCAACGGTGGTGGCCACGCCTCGACCCCTGGGTTCTTCTGGTGGTCGGGGCGGCTTTGTTATTGGCGCTGCCGGTGTTCAGCGTGGTCGCCGTCGCGCTCCAGCCAGCCGGTGAGGTCTGGCGGCATCTGGCCGCTACCGTGCTCGCCGATTATGTCATCAATACCTTGCTGCTCATGCTCGGAGTCGGGATCGGGGCCCTGCTGATCGGCGTACCGGCCGCCTGGTTGACCAGCATCCACGATTTTCCCGGCCGGCGCGTCTTCGAATGGGCGCTGCTGCTACCCATGGCGATGCCCGCCTACATCATCGCCTATACCTACACCGGCCTGCTGGACTTCGCTGGCCCCGTGCAAACCCTGTTGCGGGAAACCTTCGACTGGACCCGCCACGACTACTGGTTTCCCCAGGTCCGCTCGCTGCCCGGCGCCATCGTGATGCTGGCGCTGGTGTTGTATCCCTATGTGTATTTGTTGGCGCGCACGGCGTTTCTCGATCAGTCGGCGACCGTGACCGAAGTCAGCCGCAGCCTGGGGGCCGGGCCGTGGCGGCGCTTTTTTACCGTCGCCTTGCCCTTGGCGCGGCCGTCGTTGATCGCCGGAGTGTCGTTGGTGCAAATGGAGGCGCTGGCCGATTATGGGACGGTGCAATACTTCGGGGTCAGTACCTTTACCACCGGGATTTTCCGGGTCTGGTTCGGGATGGGCGACAGCACCGCCGCCGCGCAACTGGCCACGCTGCTGCTGGTGTTCGTGTTCGTGTTGCTGGTGCTGGAAAGGGTGTCGCGGCGCCAGGCGCGGTTTCACCACGCGGGTGGGCGTCACTATCGCCCGCCGCGTCTCGGGTTGCGAGGCTATTCCGGGGGGCTGGCGGTCGTGGCCTGCCTGATCCCGCTGCTGTTCGGCTTTCTGCTCCCGGCGGGCGTGCTGGCGACTTGGGCGGCGCGCACCGCGCCGCAAGTGGTGGACGAGCGCTTCCTGCACCTGGCCAGCAACAGTCTGTTGCTGGCGTTGGGCGCGGCCTTGCTGGCGTTGCTGCTGGCGTTGCTGCTGGGCTACGGCCAGCGCTTGCGCCCGCATCCGCTGGTGCGCCTGGCGGTGCGCGGGGCCGGAATGGGCTACGCGGTGCCCGGTACGGTGATCGCGATTGGGGTGATGCTGCCGTTCGCCGCTATCGACCGAACCGTGGATGGCTGGGCTCGGGACTGGTTGGGGACTTCGACCGGCCTGTTGTTAAGCGGGACGCTGGTCGCCGTGATTTTCGCCTACTGCGCGCGCTTCCTGGCGGTGGCGCTGCACAGCGTGGAGGCCGGTCTGACCCGGATTCGACCCAGCATGGATGACGCCGCCCGCTCGTTGGGCGTGACGCCGCGGGCGGTGCTGTGGCGGGTGCATATTCCGATGCTGCGCGGCAGCCTGTTGACCGCTCTCCTGTTGGTGTTCGTGGACGTGCTCAAGGAACTGCCGGCGACCCTGATCCTGCGCCCGTTCAACTTTAATACCCTGGCGGTGCGGGCCTATGAGTTGGCGGCCGACGAGCGGTTGGCGGATTCGGCCAGCTTCGCGCTGGCCATCGTGCTGGCCGGCGTCGGTCCGGTGATTCTGCTGAGTCGCGCCATCGGTCGCGCGAGACCTGGCTATGACCCCGTTCCTTGATTTGAACGATATCGATGTCGCCTATCCGCCCCGCCGGGTGGTGGAGGACTTGTCGCTGCGGATGTGTTGCGCCGGCATCGGTTGCCTGCTCGGCCCCAGCGGCTGCGGCAAGAC
>DAIRDI010000130.1:0-8255 GCA_036796235.1 Candidatus Competibacteraceae bacterium
GTCGCTGCAAGGCGATACCGCCTTGAATCTGGCCGATCCCTGGGTCAGCAGCGCCCTGTCCGGTTTTCGCCGCGGCACGATTCACGCCGTGGCCGGCATCGGCGATCCGCGGCGCTTCTTCGATCATCTGCGTCACGCCCGGCTGCGAATCATCGAACATCCGTTTCCAGACCACCACCTGTTCCGCCCCGAGGATTTGCAATTCCGGCCGGATTTACCCGTGCTGATGACGGAAAAGGATGCGGTAAAATGCCGGCCCTTCGCGCTGGAAGAAGGCTGGTACGTGCCGGTCGATGCCCATCTGGACCCGGAATTTGAGGAAGAGGTGCTCAAGCGGCTGGCTACGGTGGCCATGGCCAAGGGGATACAGCGTCAACCGCGAAGCGCGCGCCGCGCGGCGCCCCGACCTTCTAACAGAACGTCCATCGACGACGAGGTGAAAGAGAGTGGACAAGAAACTGCTGGATATTCTGGTGTGCCCGGTCAGCAAAGCCCCGCTGGTGTACGACAAGGCCCGGCAGGAACTGATCTGCGAGGAGAGCCGGCTGGCCTATCCGATTCGCGACGGCATTCCGGTGATGCTGGAGTCGGAGGCGCGGCGGCTGACGGACGACGAGGTGAATTCAAACGCGGAGAATTCCGATGAGTGAAACCGATGAGTGAAACCGATGAGTGAAACCGAATTCGGTTTTCGGGTGGCGATTCCCGCGCGCCATGCCTCGACCCGCTTGCCTGGCAAGCCGCTGAGGTTGCTGGCCGGTCGGCCTCTGATCGAACACGTCTATCGGCAAGCCTTGGCCAGCGGCGCCCTGGAGGTGGTGATCGCCACCGACGATCCGCGCATCCGCGCGGTGGGGGAGAATTTTGGCGCGACGGTGTGCATGACCGCGCCCGATCACCCCTCCGGCACCGACCGGCTGGCGGAGGTTGCGAATCAGCGCGGCTGGCCGGACGAGGCCATCATCGTCAACCTGCAAGGCGACGAACCGCAAATGCCGCCGGCGCTGGTCCATCGAGTGGCGGCCGAACTGGAGAATCATCCCGACGCCGGAATCGCCACGCTCTGCACCCGGATCCATGATCCAGCGGACGTATTCGACCCGAACGTAGTCAAGGTGGTGCGAGATGCGCGGGGCGACGCTCTTTATTTCAGCCGCGCCCCAATTCCCTGGAATCGCGAGACGTTTCAGGGCGGCGGCGGGGCCGGGTTCGTCCTGCCGGCGGGCGTCGCCTATTGGCGTCATATCGGACTCTATGCCTACCGGGCCGCGGTGTTGCGCCGCTATCCGCTTCTCGCGCTGGCTCCGGCCGAGCAGGCCGAGGCGTTGGAGCAATTGCGCGCCTTGTGGCATGGCATCCGAATTCATGTTGCCGAGGCGCCCGAGGCGCCGCCTCCAGGAGTGGATACCGAGGCCGATCTGGCGCGGGTGGCGGCGGAGCTGGAGCGGTCGGGCTAGACCGCTTTCATCCTCTCCCTTCTTCCCCAACAGACGCGGTGGGATGGCGGTGCGACAGATCGAGCGTGGCCAGTTCTGGCAGGTCCGGGTTGAAGCCGGACCGATGCGCGTTCAACACGGCGACCGTAAAGGTTTGCGGCGCCCGGAAGCTGGCGTCGCCATACTGGTCGGCGTGGATGATCTTGCGGTCGTGGCCGTCGCGCAACACGAGCGCGAGCTCATCGACCAGAATGTCGATGACCTGGCAGGGGATACCTTGATAGAGCAGGGATTGGCCCAGCAGGTTTTTGAGTTTGTCTGGATCAATGCGCAACATGAGCGGTGGTCCATAAGGTGATCGGTTCCAGAATCGTGCACGCCATTCGCGCGAGGTTTGCGCGCTCGCGGCGGGCGGATGAGGCAAAGGCGAAAGCGATGGTCAGAGTCCTGTTCGTATGCATGGGCAATATTTGTCGTTCCCCTCTGGCGGAAGGCGTATTCCGGCGGATGCTGGAAGGCGTTGGCCTCAACGAGAAGGTCTATGTGGATTCGGCGGGTACCCATTCTTATCATATTGGCGCGCCCCCCGATACTCGCAGCCAAGCCACGGCGCTGCGCCGGGGCGTGGATCTGCGCGGCATCCGCGCTCGGCGAGTCGAGGAAGCGGATTTGATCGAGTTCGATTACGTACTGGCGATGGATCGGGACAATCTCGAACATCTGTTGGCGTTGTGCCAGGAAGAGCCGGCATTACGAAGCCGGATTCAGTTGTTCCTGGATTTCGCTCCGGATTTGCCCGAACGGGAGGTGCCAGATCCCTACTATGGCGGTTCGACCGGCTTCGAGCGGGTGATGGATTTGGTCGAGGAGGCCGCTCAGGGTCTGCTGGTCCATGTGCGCAAGCGCTATCGGATCTGAAGTGGACTGGGGCGGCGCCGGGTCCGAGGGGTGATGCGAACGGGGCTGGAATTCCAGCCCCGTCGCTGGAAAAACGATCAGGTCGCCGGTCTGGGTTCGTCGCTGGTAGCGGGCGACGCCGGTTCGGTCGGTTCTGGCGATTCCGGCGCATCGTCGCCTGATTCGATTTCGCGCGGGGTGGATTCCGTCTCCAACAGAACCGGCGCTTCATCGGCTTGCGGCACGGCGAGCGCGGCGTCCGCTCCAGCCTCAACGGAGATCGCGCCTTCCTGGGAAACCTCGGCGGTCATGGCCGGTTCCGTCGCGGGCGCTGAAGTCGGTTCCGCTGGTGAGTCGGGCGGCAGATCGGCTGGGGCGGATTCTTCAGCAGCGACCGGAGGCTCACCACCGGCAACGGTCTCCGCGCGGCGGTCGACCGTTTGATCCGGGTTGGGTTCGGATTCCGTCGGCGGCGGTTCGAGGAGAGCGATGGGTTCGACTGGCGTGGAAGCCGGGGTCTCGGATTGGGAGACCGATTCCACCGGTTCCGCAAATTCCACGGTGACCGGATATTCCAGCCGGGTAGGGGGCGGGGCGACAGGTTCGCTCGCCGGTGGTGGCAAGGTCGCGGCCTTGGCGGCGGCGAGCATCTCCTTGGGCAGCCGTGGCCGACCGCTGCGAATGCGCCGTTGTGGTCCCGCTGCTGGGGATTGTGGGGTCGTGGGGAGTTCCGCCGATGGCGGTGGGGCGACGGGTTCGGCCGTTGGACGCGGCGCCTGGTCTTGATTGAGCGCGTCGGCGCCTTCCTCGAAGTCTTCGGTGGCGTCCGCGCCCTCGGGAACGGCATCGGTATCGGTCGCAGCGGGGGCGTCGCCGCGCCGACGGCGACGGCCGCCGCGGCGTCCGCGGCGGCTACGTGGGTTGAGGTTTTCCTGCTCGGTTTCAGAGGGCTCGGCCGATGGCTCCCCGGCTTCCACGACCGGTGAAGCTGTGGATTCAACGGCTAGCGGGGATTCAAGTCGCGGTTCCTGAGTCGGCGAGGTGATGGCGACGGGCGCGGGGGCTGGGACCGGCGGTTCGACGGCGGTCTTGGCGGGGGCTGGGACCGGCGGTTCGGCGGCGGTCTTGGCGACGACAGGCGGCGTCGCGCTCGATTCCGCTTCGGGTCGGCGGCCTGGCCGGTCGCGACGCTGCCGATCCGGCTTGGCGGGCCGGGTTCCGGCCTTGGTCGGCCGTTCTTCGCTGGGTTGTGGGGATTGTCCGAACAAATTACCCCACAGCCAGCGGAAGAAGCTCGGGTTAACTTCGGGTTTGGGCGCGGGCGTGGACGGCGTCGGGGCCGGGGTCGAAGGGGCGACCCCCTTGACCGCCGGTTCCTCATCCAGGAGTCGGCCCGTGACGCGGGGTTGCGGCTCGTACTGTTCCTCGTAATCTTCCGCCAGCGTGTACGACAACCGTTGCGTGTCCGTTAGTTCGTCCATCCGCAAGCGGTTCAGTTTGAAATGCGGAGTTTCCAGGGAGTTGTTGGGAACCAGCAGAATTCCAACCCGGTGGCGCTGTTCGATGGCGCGGATCGCCTCGCGTTTTTCGTTGAGCAGGAAGGTGGCGACCTTGACCGGCAGTTGGGCGACGACCCGGCCGGTTTTATCCTTCATCGCTTCTTCCTGGATCAGTCGCAACACGCTCAGCGCCAGCGATTCCACATTGCGGATGGTGCCTTGGCCATTGCAGCGCGGGCAGATGAGGTGGCTGGCTTCGTCCAACGACGGCCGCAGCCGCTGTCGCGACATTTCCAACAGGCCGAACCGGGAGATGCGGCCGATCTGCACCCGCGCGCGATCCATTTTCAGCGCCTCGCGCAGCCGGGTTTCGACCTCGCGCTGGTTGCGGGCGACGCTCATGTCGATGAAATCGATGACCACCAACCCGCCCAGGTCGCGCAAGCGCATTTGCCGGGCGATTTCATCGGCTGCCTCCAGGTTGGTGTTGAGCGCCGTTTCCTCGATGTCGCTGCCCTTGGTGGCGCGGGCCGAGTTGATGTCGATGGAGACCAGCGCCTCGGTGTAGTCGATGACGATGCTGCCGCCGGCGGGCAGGGTGACCTCGCGTAGATAGGCGGTCTCGATCTGCGACTCGATCTGAAAGCGGGTGAACAGAGGAATATTGTCTTGGTAAAGCTTGAGCTTGTTCAGGCTATGCGGCATGACCTGCTGCATGAAATCCTGGGCCTGACGGTGGACGGTGGCATTGTCCACCAGAATTTCGCCGATGTCGGCGCGCAGGTAATCCCGCAGGGCGCGGATGATGATGTTGCTTTCCTGGTAAATCAGAAAGGGGCCTTTTTTCTGGGTCGAGGCAGTTTCGATCGCCGCCCACAGGTGCAGCAGGTACTCCATGTCCCACTGCAGCTCCTCCTGCGAGCGGCCGACGCCGGCGGTGCGCACGATCAGGCCCATGCCCTCGGGGATCTCGAGGCTGCTCAAGACCTCGCGGATTTCCTGGCGGTCCTCGCCCTCGATCCGGCGCGAGACCCCGCCGGCGCGCGGGTTGTTGGGCATCAGCACCAGGTAGCGGCCGGCCAGACTGATGAAGGTGGTCAGCGCCGCGCCCTTGTTGCCGCGCTCTTCCTTCTCCACCTGGACCATGATTTCCTGGCCTTCCCGGATCGCCTCCCGGATGCTGGGGCGGTTGTGTTCGGCGGTGGCCTGGGGGTCGAAGTAACTGCGGGTGATTTCCTTGAAGGGGAGGAAGCCGTGCCGGTCGGCGCCGTAATCCACGAACGCGGCTTCCAGACCCGGCTCGATGCGGGTGACGCGGCCCTTGTAGACGTTGGATTTCTTCTGCTCGCGAGACGGGGTTTCAATGTCGAGATCGTAGAGTTTTTGGCCGTCCACGAGCGCCACGCGCAACTCTTCCTGCTGAGTCGCGTTGATCAGCATGCGTTTCATCATGAGATTCCCTGCGCTCGACCAGCCTCGGCGATCACGCGGTTGTCGCCGAGGCGTCATTGGGGGGAATGGCCCGGAGGATGAGGATCCAGAACATCGGGTCAACCCAGAGACGCCGCGGAAAGCGTGATCGTTGGTTGGGAGCGCGGTCAAAAGCCGCTCAGGAGTCGGGTCGAGCGGCGGATAGACCCGTTGCACGAACTCCACCCGCCAGACAACTGGCGCGCGGGTGCGAAAACCGATATCGTGTGTTCGTTCAATCTATTCAGTTTCGCCGGCCACTGGCCAATCGGCGACAACGCCGCAACTATAGCAGTCCGACTGACCCGCTTCAAATGATGCCTGTTTCCACTGCCTCCGTTGGAGTGCGCTATCTGGAAGTGACTTCCGATCACGCTGGCCAACGCCTCGACAATTTCCTGTTGCGCGAACTCAAGGGTGCGCCCAAGAGCCTGATTTACCGCATCGTCCGCAAGGGCGAGGTGCGGCTGAACGGGGGGCGGGTCCAGCCGGATTACCGACTGCAAGACGGCGATGTGGTGCGGATTCCACCCGTGCGCTTGGGGGAGGAACAAGCACCGATCCAGCCGTCCGCGGCATTGGTCGAACGGTTGCGGGCGGCGGTGCTGCATGAGGATCGCGAGGTGCTGGTGCTCGACAAACCGGCTGGGTTGGCGGTGCATAAGGGCAGCGGCTTGAACTATGGGGTGATCGAGGCGCTGCGGGCGGCAAGGCCCGGAGAGGCGTTTCTGGAGTTGGCGCACCGGCTGGATCGGGAGACCAGCGGTTGTCTGCTGTTAGCCAAGACCCCCGCGACGCTGCGGCGGATTCAGGAGGCGTTTCGGGCCGGCCAGGTGGAGAAACGCTATCTGGTGTTGACGCGCGGGTATTGGAACCATGGACCGCGCGAGGTGAATCTGCCGCTGCGGCGTAATGTGTTGCGCGGCGGCGAGCGGATGGTCGAGGTGTTGGACGACGGCAAGCCGTCCCGGACCCGATTTCGCCCGGTCAGCCTCGGCAAACTGGCCTCGTTGCTGGAAGCGGATATCGCCACCGGCCGCACCCATCAGATTCGCGTTCATGCCGCGCATATCGAGCATCCGGTGGCCGGCGACGATAAATATGGCGATGCCGCGTTCAATCGAATGTTGGTCGAGCGGTGTGGTCTGCGGCGATTGTTTCTACACGCCCATAGTCTGAGTTTACCCTTGGGCGGCCGGGATCTCGCGGTCAGCGCCCCGCTGGACGCCGAGTTGAAGGAAGTGTTGGACCGTCTGCGTCTGGTGGGCGGAATGGGAACGTGAGTGAGTCGAGAGCGATGAGCGATCCAAATTCAAAGGCGCCCGACGAGGAGCGTTGGGCTCGGGAAGTTTTGGGCAAGCTGGCGATGGCCGCCGTGACCGAGCAACGCCGGGCGCGCCGCTGGGGGATTTTCTTCAAACTGGTGTTTCTCACCTATTTGTTGGTGCTGTTGGCGCTGGCGTGGCCGGACAATCTGGGTCAAGCCACCCGGAGCGCCAAGTCGCATACGGCGCTGGTCCGGGTCGGCGGCCTGATTTCCAGCAGCAGCGAAGCCAGCGCCAAGAATGTCAACGAGGCGCTGCGCAAGGCGTTCGCGGACAAGAACACGGTCGGGGTGATCATCGAAATCAACAGTCCCGGCGGCAGCCCAGTACAAGCCGGGGAGATTTATGACGAGATCCAGCGCTTGCGCCAGGCACATCCGAAAATCCCCGTTCACGCGGTGGTGGGCGAGGTCTGCGCCTCGGGTGGGTATTACATCGCGGCGGCGACGCAGAACATTTACGCCAACAAGGCCAGCATCGTCGGTTCCATCGGAGTGCGGATGGACAGCTTCGGCTTCACGGACGCCATCGCCAAACTCGGGATCGAGCGGCGGGCGTACACAGCCGGCGAGAACAAGGATTTTCTCGACCCCTTCAAGCCGGTGCGATCCGAGGACGTCCAGCACCTCCAAGGGATGCTGGATCAGATTCACCAGCAGTTCGTCGCCGTGGTCCAGCAGGGCCGGGGCGAGCGGTTGAAAGGAGATCGGGAGCTGTTCGGCGGCTTGGTGTGGACCGGGGAGCAAAGCATCGAGTTGGGACTGGTGGATGCGCTGGGCAGCACGCGCTACGTCGCCGAGGAGGTTATCGGCGAGAAAACTCTGGTGGATTACACCAAGCGGACCCGACTGCTGGACCGCTTTTTCGATGGCGTGGAGAGTCGGTTCGGCGCGGCGCTGCGGCAGAGTCTGGGGTTGGATGAGAAGTTAGAATGGCGGTGAGAAGAATGGCGGCGTCCCCGAGGGCGAGCAGGGAACAAACCGCCTACAAATAATAGGTCTTCAACGGTGGAAAGCCGTTGAATTCGATAGAGCTATAGGAGGAGGTGTACGCGCCGGTGGAGAGCCAGTAAATCCGGTCTCCGCATTCCAGCGACAGCGGAAGCTGGTATTTGAAGTGCTCGTACATGATATCCATGCTGTCACAGGTCGGCCCGGCCAGGATCACATCGCCGGTTTGGCCATCTCTCTCGGTATAGGCCGGATATTTGATGGATTCTCCCAGCGTTTCCATCAGACCGTTGAAGATCCCGACATCCGTGTAAACCCAGCGCTTCAAATCGGTTTTTGATTTTCTGGAAATCGAAACGACTTCACTGATCAGGATGCCGGCTTCGCCCACCAGGCCGCGTCCCGGTTCCAGATAAATTTGTGGGATCGCGGCGCCGAATTGATCGGCAAGGTAACGATTGATTTCTTCCGCATAGACGGACAGCGGGTTGGACTTGACCAGATAATCCGCTGGAAAACCACCCCCCATGTTCATCGCCTGCAAATGGATCTTTTCTTCCTCCAGCCATTTGAAGAGGGAATGCGCCTGGGCGATCGCCGCGTCCCAAGCCGAGATTTCGCGCTGCTGCGAGCCGACATGAAACGACACGCCGTAGGGCTCCAACCCCAAATCGGCGG